>JBEIFW010000025.1:0-26791 GCA_040382215.1 Acidimicrobiales bacterium | reverse complement strand
TGGTAGGCGACCAGTACCCGGCGGGGGTCCGTCGCTGTGGGGTCCATGACCGCACGTTGCCCGGCGCGCCATCGGTCGGGACAGGGCCCAATGGCCGAAGGCCTCAGTGCCCTTCGGCTTGGCTCAGCAGGGCCCGGCCGACTCGGTCGTAGACGACGTTCGACGCCACCTGGTGCTGTACCGAGCCGTGCGCATCGCGGAAGCAGCGCTGCAGCACGTTGTGGGAGAACAGCGCCCCGGCCCCGGCGAAATGGAACAGGTGGCTGACCGCGTTGGCTGCGGTCTCGGTGGACCAGGCGACCATGGCGGCCATCTCCTGCTGTTCGCTGGCAGTGAGCGACCCTCCGGCGCACAGGAGGGAGTCGGCCTTGCGGAACGTGTCCGCACCGAAGGCCCGGGCCGCGCGCACGGCGAGCTGACCCTTGCCCAACTCGTACTGGAACGCCCCGCGGTCCGCGAGCCGTCCCTCCGCGCCGCGGACCTTCGCGCCGGCGTAGCGGGCGAGTTCGTCGCAGAACCGCTGGCATACCCCGATCGTGAACCCGAGGTTCTCCGGAGCGACGTAGGCCTGGTAGCCGAGGAGGTACATCGGTCCACCCCGGCGCAGCCCGGCCGCGGGGTCGATCACGAGCGCGTCGGGGACGAACACGTCGTCGAGCGTGACGCTGATGCTTCCCGTCCCCTTCAGCGCCATGACGTTCCAGTCGCCTGCGACGGTGGCCTGCTCGATCGGGACGACGACCAGGCGTGGCGCGGGGCGATCCGTGCCGGCCTCGAGCGCCGACAGCAGCACCCAGTCGGCGTGGCGGACGCCGCTCGCATAGTGCCAGGTCCCGGTGGCGACGACTCCACCGTCGGCCCGGCGCCACCGTCCGCTCGGCGCTGCGACTGCGGCCATGACCGGTGACGGATCGCTCCCGAACAGCAGGCGCGCGCCCTCGTCGGGCAGCTTGGCCCCGGCCATGCCCGCTGCCCCGGCGTGATTGAACCCGGTCCACCCCGCGGTGGCGTTCGCGTAGCTGAGCGTTTCGAAGTAGGCGAACTGCTCGGCGAGCCCGAGTCCGTCACCGCCCACGTCGGCGGGTGCCTTGATCATCGGGACCCGCAGGCTGCGCATCAATGCGTCGAGCGCGTCGGGCGCGTGGCCGAGCTGGTCGGCCTCGGCGGCGGTGGCCTCGAACTCGTCGTGATGGGCCCGCACCTCTGCGACGAGCGCCTCGATCGTCCGGGTCATGGTCAGAACACCCCTTCGTAGCTGCCGCCGTCGAGTTGCAGGCTCTGCCCGCTCAGGTAGCCGGCCTGCGCCGAGCACAGGTACGCGAACGCGTCGCCGAACTCCTCGGGCCGTCCCAGCCGCCCGGCCCGGATCGAGGCCACCTGCTCAGCGCGCGCCTCGTCGTAGGTGATCCCCCGACGCTGCATCACGAGGCGGGCCATCTGCTGCTGGCGGTCGGTGTCGAAGCGTTCGGGCAGGAGTTGGTTCACCGTGACGTTGTGGCGCACCACCTCCTTCGACAAGCCCTTCAACACCCCGGTCAGCGCGAGCCGGGGGCCCTGCGAGAGATGCATCATCGGGTTTGGTGATCTCACCATCGCGGACGCGATTGCCACGATCCGCCCGAAGCCGCGCTCACACATGCCGGGCACGACGCGCTGCAGGAAACGGACCGGCCCGGTGAAGGCCTGTCGCAACGCAGCGTCGAGTGCCTCGTCGTCGAGGCGCGACCACGGCGTCGGCGGTGGGCCCTCACCGTTGACGAGCAGGATGTCGGGTGCCGGGCAGGCCTCGAGCAGGGCGTCGTGGACGTCGGGGGTAGCCGAGTCGCCGACGACGCCGACCGTCTCGATGCCGTACCGCGCCGAGAGCTCGGCGACGGCTCGCTCGACATCGGCGCCATTGCGCCCGTTGATCACGACGTGGACACCCTCCCGGGCGACCGCTTCGGCACAGGCCCGGCCGAGCCCGCGGCTCGAGCCGAGCAGCACGGCGCGCCGCCCGGCGATGCCGAGGTCCATCAGGGCAACCCGAGGGCTTCGCGAGCGGCGCCGATCGCAGCGAGGTCCGGCGGGGCGAAGAAGGACGGCGGCGGATCCTTGGGACCCCAGACCGAGAATCCGGCCGGGCCGTCCGCACCCTCCCAGTCGAGCCGGCACTGGTCGCGGGCCCAGGCCTCGTCGTCGACGATCTGATCCATGTCGGCGAAGAACTCGAACATGTTCCCGGCCGGGTCGGTGAGGTACCAGAACAGGTTCGAGCCAAGGTTGTGGCGACCGATCCCGACGACGCCAGCGTCGGCCCGCTCGGTCAGCACCGCAGTGCCGGCCTTGCCGATGGCGTCGATGTCGTCCATTTCGAGTGCATAGTGGTTGAGGTAGCTCGTCGGCGCCGGGTGGATGAGCAGGTTGTGGTGGTCGGACTCGATGCGGGAGAACGTGGCCAGGCCCTTACGGATCCGGTCCGAGACCCGGAAGCCGAGGCCGTCGAGATAGAAGGCGTTGGCCTCGGCGAGCTTCGGGGTGCCGAGCACCACGTGCCCGACCCGGCGAGGTGCCCGAGGGCCGGGCTCGGTGACGGCATCCGCGCGAGCCCCGGCCCTCACCACGGTCCCCGGCGGGTTGACGGCACGGGCCTGACCGGGGGTGAGCGGGTGCGGCGTTGCGACCTCCACGGTCACGGCGTGTCCGAACACCGGGTCGATACAGCGCAACGTGCCGTCGGCGACCGTGGCCTCCACACCGAGCCCGGACAGGCGGCCCGCGATCGTGGCGAGGTCCCCCTCTTCGGCACAGCTCAGATGGAGCGCGCCGAGGTGTCGGTAGCCGCCGTCGGCGACCCGGATCTGCACCGGCCGGTCCGCAGTGCCAAGGACCCCGTCACCGTGGTGGACCAGGCCCCGGCGTTCCCAGAAGGCCACCAACGTCGCCGGGTCCGGCACGCGCAGCTCGATGTCGAGCAGTCCGTTCAGGCCCATGGTCGTCCCCCTCGGTCGTCGTCACCCGCCCACGAGCGGATCGGCGAAGTCTGGCGACGCGATGGGAATCCCGTCAATACTGAGAGCACTCCCAGTTCCAGGCGCCTCGATCGGGGACGCAGCGATGCCCGACACCGTCACCCGCGGTCACAAGAAGCGAGCTCGTACCCGCCGGCAGTTGCTCGACGCCGGGTTCGCCGTCCTGGCCGACAAGGGCGCGATCACGGTGAGCGACGTGGTGGAGGCTGCGGGCCTGGCCAACGGCACCTTCTACAACTACTTCGACGATCGCGACGCCCTGCTCGACGCGCTGGCGGCCGAGTCGCTGCGCGAGCTCGCCGATCGGGCCGCTGCGGACACCGAGGGCGCCGACCCGGCGGTGCGGTTCGCGGTTGCGAGCCTGCGGGTCCTCGAACGGGCGGCTGCGGATCAGCGCTGGGGCCGGGTGCTCGTGCGCCTGACCGATCCGCCGCGATCGTCGCGTCGAGCACTCGCCCGCCACCTCCGGCACGACCTCGCCGACGGGCATGCGCAGGGCCGGTTCCGCTGGGCCGACGACGATCCGACGCTCGATCTGGTCGTCGGCACGCTCATGACCGCCGTGCGACGGCTCGCCTGGGGTGCGCCTCGGCCGGGCTATCCCGCCGAGGTCGTGGCGCGTTTGCTCGCGGTTCTCGGGGTGGACGAGGCCGAGGCCGGCACCCTGGTCGATACCGTTCGACCATGACCGCACGCCCCGCCGCCGACGTCCTCGCCGAGATCGAGGAGTTGCGCCGCGACGACGTGCGCTGGCGGGAGGGCCGGGCGTTCTCGCTCGTGTACCACGCCGGTGACGAGCTGGATCGCCTTGCCAAGGCGGCATATGCGGCGTATTCGAGCGAGAACGCGCTCAACGTCGACGCCTTCCCGGGCCTGCGCCGTATGCAGGCCGAGATCGTCGACACGGTCACGGGCTGGTTCCACGGCGGTGCCGACGCCGCCGGGTTCTTCACCTCGGGTGGCACCGAGTCGCTGTTGATGGCCGTGCTCGCCGCCCGGGAGCGGGGTCGGACCGAGCGGGGGATCACCGAACCCGAGATGGTGTTGCCGGCGTCGGCGCACGCTGCGCTCGAGAAAGCGGCGCACTACTTCGGCGTCCGGTCCGTCCGCGTGCCGGTCCGCGCCGACTGGCGCGCCGACGTCGACGCGATGGCGGCGTCGATCACCGAGCGAACGGTGTTGCTGGTGGCCTCGGCGCCGCAGTACCCACAGGGGGTGATCGACCCGGTCGTCGACGTCGCAGCGCTGGCCGGCGAGCGGGGGATCAACTGCCACGTCGACGCGTGTATGGGCGGCGTCGTCCTGCCCTGTCTGGAGCGACTCGGTCATGCCGTGACCCCGTGGGACTTCCGTGTGCCCGGCGTGACATCGATCTCGGTCGATCTCCACAAGTACGGCTACGCCGCGAAGGGCGCCTCTGTGATCGTCCACGCGTCAAAGGCCCTGCGCCGGCATCAGACGTTCGTCACGGAGAACTGGCTCGGCGGCCGGTACGGCTCGTCGGGTGTGTTGGGCACCAAGTCGGGTGGCCCGATCGCCTCGGCCTGGGCGGTGCTGCGCCACCTCGGCGACGAGGGCTACCTCGCGCTCACCGAGCGGGCCCGCCGCACGGCGGTACGCCTCGCCGCCGGGATCCGGTCAATCGATGGTCTCGAGTTGCGTGCCGAACCGGACACGACCCTCGTCGCGTTCGGAGCGAAGCCAGGACTCGACCTCGACGCCATCGCTGACGACCTGGCCCGGCAGGGCTGGTACCTCGACCGTCAGGGCCCGCCCCCGTCGTTGCACTGCACGGTGAACGCCGTGCACGAGGCCGTGGTCGACGACGTCCTGGTCGACCTCGCCGCTGCGGTCGCCGCAGCCTCGGCCGGAGGTCCCGGGGTGCGGACCACGGGGGCCGGGCCGGTCTACGGCACCGTAGAGTGAGGCCATGCGGCGAGGCGGCGCCGATCGGGTCAGAGCAGAGTTCGAATCCTGCCAGCGACGGCGACTCGCCGTGCTGTGGCGGGTGCGCGTCGACGACGGTCGGCTCGATCTCACCTTGGGCGACCCGCAGCAACCGTTCTTCCTGGCGGCGGGGTCGAAGCTCGTGTGCGCCAGCATCGTCGCGCAGTTGCGCGATGACGGAGCGCTCGACTGGGACCGCCCGGTCGCCGACTACGTGCCCCATCTGGATCTCCGGGGTCTCGTCGTCGACCGGCGCGGCGATCACCCGGAGCGTCTGACCGCTCGTGCCCTGCTCGGCCACACGTCCGGGCTCGCGGACTACCTCTTCGATCGCCGGCCCGACGGGCCGTCGACGGCCAAGCGACTGCTGGTCGCCGATCGCGCCTGGACGATCGACGACGCGTTGCGATGGAGCCGCGAGATCCAGGTGCCGAACCGGCGCCGGCCCCATCACAGCAACACCGGGTATCAGTTGCTCGCCGCAGTCGTCGAGGCCCTCACCGGCGCCGACTATGCCACGGCGGTGCGGACGCGGGTCGCCGAGCCGCTCGGGTTGACCGGCACCTACGTCTTCACCGCATCCGATCTGTCGCGCTTCGGGCGTGTCGCCCCGATCCGGCGCGGCGCCCAAGCCGTGGTCAACCCGAGCGGCGCCGCATCGATGGGAGCCGAGGCCGCCGTGGTCGCCACGCTGGACGACGCCACCGTGCTCGTGGAGGCGTTCTTCGGCGGCCGGCTGTTCGGCCGGAACGTGCTCGACGACATGCTGCGGCAGTGGCACCGGGTCCCGGGCTGCGGTATCCACGGGGCCGGGATTCGCCGCCTGCAGGTCGGTGGGGCGACGCTTCACGGCGCGTTCGGGACGACCGGAAGCGTGCTCGCACGCCACGCGACGTCGGGCCTCACCATCGTCGGCACCCTCAACGAGCTGTCCGATCACCACCGGCGCCGCGGACCGCGCGACCTGCTCGCCGCCTCGGTGCGTGCGGCGCGCTGAGACGGTCAGGGCGCGGGTCGCTGCACCGATCCGTTGCCGACGGCGTCGAGTACTGTGAAGTCGTCGTTGTGGCTGTGGGTGAACCCGAGCTCGCGCTCGATGCGGATGGTGTCGGTCGACCGGAACGCAAGGATGTATGCCCGCCGCCACCCGGCAGTGTGGTTGCCGCCCGAGCCGTGCAGCACCCGCTCGTTGTGCACGGTGACGTCGCCTCGGGTGATCGGCGTCGGCAGGACCACGTCGTCGGCTCGCAGTTCGGTGCCGAGCGCGTGCGATTCGCCCCGGTCGCCGAAGAGTGGGACGTGCGGGCGCAGCGTCGGCTCGTGGATGGTGGCCGGCACGAAGCGCATGCAGCCGTTGTCGAGCGTCGAGTCGTCGATCGCCAGCCAGAACGTCGCCGTGCGCCGGTCCGGGGTGTCGGGCCAGTAGGCCATGTCCTGGTGCCATGCGAACACGGCGTCGGCCTTGTGCGGTTGCTTGGCCAGCAACTGGTCGTAGTCGATGGCCATGTCCTCGCCGAGGAGCTGCGCGGCGACGTCGGCGCTGCGCAGCTCGAACACGTTGCCCTGCCAGGCCGGGTGGTATCGGCGCGGCAGCATGACGTTGACGATCGAGAAGTCCTCCGGGCGCCGGCCGTAGTCGCCGGCCATGTCGCAGTAGTCCTTGCCGGGCACGACGATCTCGCGCCGAAGGAACCGTTCGTAGGTGACGGACAGCTCGTCCACCTCGGCAGCGGTGAGCAGACCGCGCAGGTGCACGAAGCCCTGCTCGGCGAACGCCGCCCGGTCGGCGTCGTCGATCTCGTACCGGCCGTCGGCCTGGAGCGTGCCCATCTGCACCCCTTCCGTCGCATGGCGCGTCGGGCAGGCTAGGGGATCCGTACCGACCGGGAGGTCGTCCATGTCCGTGCTCCGCTGGGGGCTGATGTCCACCGCCCGTATCAACGCGAAGGTGCTCCCGGCGCTGCGGGCCTGCCCGCGGGCCACCCCCGTCGCGGTCGCCAGCCGCTCGCTCGACACGGCCCGGGCCTATGCGAACACCCACGGTCTGGCGCAGGCGTTCGGTTCCTACGAGGCGATGCTCGCCGATCCCGACATCGACGCGGTGTACGTGTCGCTCCCGAACCACCTGCACGCCGAGTGGACGATCCGAGCGGCCCAGGCCGGCAAACACGTGCTGTGCGAGAAGCCGCTCGCGCTCGACGTCGACGATGTGGACGCCATCGCCGCGACTGCTGCGGCGAACTCGGTGGTCGTGACCGAGGCGTTCATGTACCGCCACCATCCCCAGACCCGGCGCGTGCTCGCGCTGATCGCGTCGGGTGCGATCGGCGAGGTGAGCCTGGTCCGGGGATCGTTCAGCTTCCCGCTCACCAATCCCGGCGACGTGCGTCTCGACCCGGTGATGGGCGGCGGCTCGGCCTGGGACGTCGGGGTGTATCCGATCTCGTACGCCCGCACGGTGATCGGTCGGGCGCCGGAAGCGGTGAGCGCACATCGGCACCTCGGACCGACGGGGATCGACCTGTGGTGCCTCGGCACGCTGCACTTCGGCGACGGTGTCTCGGCACAGTTCGATTCGTCGTTCGCTGCGCCGTATCGGACGAACCTGGAGATCGTGGGCACGCGCGGCCTCATCGTCCTCGACAACCCGTTCAAGCCGGGCCGGCGCTCGGTGGTGCGCATCGGTCCCGCGGGTGATCACCTCGAGGAGGTGATCGTCGAGGCCGACGCCGACCTGTACGACTACGAGATCGCCGACCTGACCGCCGCCGTGCTCGACGGCGCCCCGCTCGGGGTCGACCTGGCCGACAGCCGGGCGAACACGGCGACCGTGGTGGCCGCCCTTCGGTCGGCTGCGAACGGAGGCACTCGCACCGCCGTCGGCGAGACGGCGCCGTGAGCGGGCCGGGCGGGCATGCTCGGGGGATGACGTCGCAATTCGCCCGGGTGCTGGCGCCGATCACGATCAAGGGCGTCACGATCCCGAACCGGGTGGTGCGCACCGCTCACGGAACCAACATCGGCCAGGGGCGCATCAGCGACGACCTGATCGCCTACCACCTGGCCCGGGCGCGCAGTGGGGTCGGTCTCTCCATCATCGAAGCCGCCAGCGTCCACTGGACCGACACCGGGACGCTCCGCCTGCACGACGAGTCCTGCATCGAGGACGCCGCCCGGTTGATGGACGCCGTGCGTCCGACGGGTATGCGGGTGTTCGCCCAACTCGGCCACCTCGGCCACGAGGGGGTGCCGATGCGGGCCGGCGAACGCCCGTGGTCGGCGAGCGAGGTGCCGAGCCTCACCAACGGTTCGCCGTCGCACGCCATGACGATCGCGGAGATCGACGAGGTGATCGGTTGCTTTGCGCAGGCCGCGCGTTGGATGGTCGAGGGTGGGGTCGACGGCATCGAGGTGCACGCCGCCCACGGTTACCTGCTGCAGGGCTTCTTGTCGGCGACGACGAACCGCCGAAACGACCGCTACGGCGGTTCGTTCGAGGGGCGGTTGCGCCTGAGCGTCGAGGTGCTCGCCGCAGTGCGCGCCGCCGTCGGTCCCGATGTGGTGGTGGGGGTCCGCACCGGTGCCGAGGCCGACGACGCCGGGATGCTGGCCGAGGACTGCGCAGACGTCGTCGCCGCGCTGAGCGACACGGGGCTCGTCGATTACGTGAACGTCACCTACGGCAGTTGCCGGGCGGCCCACAAGATCATCGGCGCCATGCACGAGCGCGTCGGATACGAACTGCCGACCAGCGAGGTGGTCACGAAGGCGACCGCTCTGCCTACCATCGTCACGGGCCGGTTCCGCACCCTCGCCGAGGCCGACGAGGTGATCCGGACCGGGATCGCTGATCTCGTGGGCATGACCCGAGCGCACATCGCGGACCCGGACCTCGTGGCCAAGACCCGGGCCGGGCGGGCCCACGAGGTCCGCCCGTGCATCGCGTGCAACCAGGGGTGCGTCGGCGGGTTGTCGCTCGGCCGCATGGCGTGCGCCGTCAATGCGGACGTGGGTTTCGAGCGGGTGCACGACGGTGCATACGAACGGGTCACCACGCCCCGCCAGGTCCTCGTCGTCGGGGCCGGCCCGGCCGGGCTCGAAGCGGCCCGGGTGGCGGCGCTGCGGGGTCATCGGGTCGTGTTGTGCGAGGCGGACACCACGCTCGGCGGCAACCTGCGGTGGTCACGCCGATTCCCCCACCGGGACGCGATCGGCGAGATCGTCGACTGGCTCGCCGCCGAGCTCGACCGCCTCGGCGTCGAGGTCCGCTGCACCACCCCGGTCGACGACGTCCTGGTCGCGTCGATGGCCCCGGACGTGCTGATCGTCGCCACCGGGGCCGAGCGGGCCCGCCCTGCGGGGGCATGGTCCTCGATCGAGATCGCTGCGCTCGAGGCGCCCCCGCCCGGGGTGGCCGACGCTGTGATCGTCGACCGGTTCGGGAGCTATGAGGTGCTTGGGGTCGCCGAACGGCTCGTGTACTGGGGGATCGACGTCACCGTCGTGACCCCGTTGCCGATGCTGGCGATGCGGGCGTTGCGGGAGCTGGTCGTCGCCCCGGCGCTCGAGCGTCTCGCGGCGGGTCCGGGCCGGTTCCGGGCCCGGACCGGTGTCGATCCCGGCGAAACGGTGCCGGCCGCCGATCTCGTCGTGGTGATCGAACCGCAGCACCGGCCCCACGGCCTGACGGTGTCGGACGGGGTCGAGGTGCACGTCGTGGGCGATGCGCACGAGCCGGGTCACCTGTGGGGGGCGATCCGGTCCGGCAACGCCGCCGGCCGGGCCGTGTGAGCGCGCGCCGGGTGTCGGGCCGGCAGGTTGCGTAGGGTCCTCGGCTCGTGAGCGGACAGCGACGCCCGGCCCGTACCGACCGACGTGACCCCAAGGCCCGCCTGGCCGCCCTGGCGCTGCTCGACCGGGCGCTCGCGGCGACCACCGACGCCGAACTCGTCGTGCTCACCGACGCCTTGACCGAGGAGCAGCGAGCCCAGCTCGACTCGGTCGCCCCCTGGCCCGCACCAGAGGGCGACCGGTCCGCGTCCCTGCGCAGCGCCGCCGGGCGCGGGCGCCTCGACGGCACGGCCGAGGCCGTCGCCATTCTGCTCACCGACCGGGTGCTGGCCGACTGCATCGAGCAACTCGGCGAGTCCGCCGACCTGCCGTCGGCCGAGGAGCTGCGCGCCGTGACTCCCGGCCTGATCGAGCGCCACGGCCTCGGTGCGACCCGACTCATGTTGGCGTCGGCGGTCTGCGGCGAGGCGCCCGCCTCGCCCACGTTGATCCAGCTGTTGCGCCACGACGAGGTGCTCGCCCTGCCGCCGCTACCGCCGCCCGTCAAGCCCGTCAGGCCCGAGCCGACGGCCGAGGAGCTGGCCGAGCGGGCGCGCATCAAAGCGGCGCGTGTCGCTCGGCGCGAGCAGGAGAAGACCCGCAAGGCCAAGCAGCGCTGACCTGCGTCGGCGGCCGGTACGGTCGTGGCGCCGAAGGGGGTCGTCATGTCGCCGGAGTTGGCCGAGCAGATCGCGCAGCAGGAGTTGTTCTTCGCGCAGTTGATCACGGTGCCCGACGGGGTGGTGCTGCGGCGCGATGAACTCGGTGCGGTGCCCGTCGAATGGACCGAACCGGCCGGTGGCGTCACCGACCCGACCCGGGTGGTGCTGTACTGCCACGGCGGTGGCTATTCGAGCGGGCTGGCGGCCTGGGCGCGCCGCGGCACCGCCCGCTTGGCGCTCGGCCTGGGTTGCGCGGTGGTGGCGCCCGATTACCGGCTGTCGCCCCGATTCCCCTTCCCGGCCGCCCACGAGGACGTGCTGGCCGTCTACCGCCACCTGATCGGTCCCGGCGGGTTCGCACCGGCCCGGGTGGCGGTGGCGGGGGACTCGGCCGGCGGGGCGCTGGCGGTGTCGTTGTGCGCGGACGCCCGAGATCTCGGCCTGGCGATGCCGGGATGCGCGATGACCAACTCGCTGTGGGCCGACATCGCGTTGAACACCCCTTCGCTCGACGACCCGGTGCGCAACCGGTTCGACATCCGCCGAGCGCTCGTCGTCGGGCTGTCGACGACGTTCCTGTCCCCCGGTGGGATCGATCCCACCGACGGGCGGCACTCGCCGGTCTACCGGGACCTGACCGGGCTGCCGCCGCTGCTCGTGCAGGCCGCCGGTCGGGACGTGTGCCACGACGACAGCATCCGGCTCGCTGCGTCGGCCCGAGCCGCCGGCGTACGGGTGACGATCACCGAGTACCCGGACACCGAGCACATCTGGATCCTCAACGGGCCGTGGCGCCTGCAGTACGGCGAGCGGTTCCCCGAGGACGGCGTTCGTTGGGTCGACTGCGGGGCCGAGGCGCCCGAGGCGGTCACGGCCGTCGAGGAGATGGCGGCCTTCGTACGGGCCTGCACGGACTGACCGCTACGACGGTCGCAGGTGGACGGCGACCCAGCGGGTGCCCCGCCGGGTCTCGTGCAGTACGTGGGGCGTGCCGGCCGGGATGAACACCCAGTCGCCGGATGAGAGCACCCGCACCGTGCCGTCCGCCTCGAGGCGGGCTGCGCCGTCGACCACGATCACCCACTCGTCGTGCTCGTTCGACAGGTACTGCGCACCGCCGAGGTCGCCCGACAGGATCTGCTCGATCGTGGTCCCGTATGCCTCGGTGATCACCGAATGGTGTTCTCCGACGGCAGGCGCCTCCGAACCGTCGCCCAACCGTCCCCATTGCACCGACGTCACGTTGCCCGACCCTACCGAGGTGAGCCGTTCGAATCAGGGATCTGGTGCAGTGGCTCCGGATGCTGCGCAGGTGCTAGGCGCGCGTCCGCCGGGGGACACGGGGACATCGGAGGTCGTTGTGCGTGGCGTGAGGGTGCTCGAAGTGGCCGGTTCGACGGCGGTGGCCTATGCCGGGCGGCTGTTCGCTGCGACCGGTGCCGACGTGGTGCTCGTCGAGCCCCCGAAGGGTTCGCCGGCCCGGCATACCGGCCCGACGGTGGTCGGGCCGGCCGGGCCGATCCGCGTCCGGCACGAACACCTCGATGCCGGCAAGCGGTCCGCCGTCGTCGATCTCGCCGGCCCTGACGGTGACGCGCTGCTGGCCTGGGCCGACGTCGTGCTCGTCACCGTCGACGGCGACCCGGGCGTTGCGACGGCGCTGCGGGATCGGGTCCGGGCGCTCCAGCCCGCCGGGGTGGTCGTCGCGATCAGCGGGTTCGGGCTGACCGGGCCGTACGCCTCGTGGCGGTCCTCGCCGCTCGTGGAGTGGGCCTCGGGCGGCTACCTCTACCTGAACGGCGAGGCCGACCGGGAGCCCCTGCAAGGGGGCGGTGACTGGGCATCGCACGTGGTCGGTGCCACAGCCGCCGTTGGTGCCGCCGCCGGGGTGCTCCACGCCGCTCGCACCGGGGAGGGTCAACTCGTCGATGTCGGCGCGATGGAGGCGACGGCGGCCGGTCATCAGTGGACGCTCACGATGTTCACGCACACGGGTGCGGTGAAGCGGCGCTGGGGGCTGCGACTGGGGGAGAGCTTCCACCCGATGTGCCTCTACCGCTGCGGCGACGGGTCCTTCGTGTCGATCTGTGCAGCGAGCCGGGAGCAGTGGGAGCGGCTGTGTCTCACCCTCGAGGCGCCCGAGTTGCTCGTCGAGGAGGACCTGTACGCCCCGGCGGCCCGGTTCGAGCGGGCCGATCACGTCGATGCGGCGTTCGAGCCGTGGTTGTCGACCCACACCGCGGACGAGACCGTGGCGGCGCTGCAGGCCAATCGGGTGCCGGCGTCACGGGCGCAGGACTTCGTTGCGGTGCTCGACAGCGAGCACCTCGCGGCGCGCGGCGCGTTCGTCGAGCGGCCCGACCTCGCGCCGGGTGCTCGGATGCCGGGCCTGCCCTTCCGCCTCGACCCCGGCCCCGTGCCGGCTCGATCGGCGCAGCCCGCCCCGGCCCTGGGCGCGCACACCGAGGCCGTACTCGACGCCGCTCGGGCAGTGTTCGCCGGCGCGGCGCCGGTGCGGGCGTTCCCGGCGATCGACCTCGCTGCGGTCCGGGTCGTCGAGTGCTCGATCGCCTGGGCAGGTCCGCTCGCCGGGCGGACCCTGGCCGACCTCGGCGCTCAGGTCGTCAAGATCGAGCACCCGGCCAGCCGTGGACTCGGCACGACCGGCCGGGCGAGCCAGATCGGCGGCAAGGCGGGCTGGGTGCGCGGGACGCTGCCCGACCCGCAGATCCGGGCCGAGATCTTCCCCGATGCCGATCCCGGGGCGCAGTGGTGGAACCGGATGGGGGTGTGGAACAAGATGAACCGGGGCAAGGCGAGCCTGTGCCTCGACGCCAAGCCGGCGGCGGGGCGGGCCGTCCTCGAGGCGCTCATCGCCCAGGCCGACGTGGTGCTTCACAACTACACCCCGCGGGGCGCTGCGTCGCTCGGGATCGATGCCGCGTCGCTCGCACCGGTCAACGGTCGTCTCGTCACGGTGGCGATGACCGGATACGGAGAGACCGGCCCGATGGCCTCGCACTCGTCCTACGGTCCGGTGCTCGAGGCGTACGCCGGATTCGACGAAGCGACCGGCTACCTCGGAGAGGGTCCGATGCGGCTCGGGATCGCCTTTCCCGACGCGGTCGGGGGTGTCCACGGCGCCTACGCCGTGCTTGCCGGCCTGTGGGAACGGGCCTGCACCGGCTCGGCGGTCCACGTCGACCTGTCGCAGCTCGAGACCTTGCTCGCCATCGCCGCCGACGACGTGCTCGCGGCGTCGATCACGGGGACCTCGCCCGCCCGGCACGGCAATCGGTCCGTCGATGCCGCGCCCCAGGGCGTCTACCGCTGTGCGGGCGACGACCGTTGGGTCGCGGTGTCGGTGGCCGACGAGGCGGCCTGGGCCGGGCTTGCCGGCCTCCTCGGCATGCCGGCGTGGGTGTGCTCTCTCGATCTCGCCGGCCGTCAGGCTCACCACGACGCGCTCGACGCGGCCATGTCGAGCTGGACCGCGGTCCGTACGTGCGGCGTCGCAGCCGCCGAGCTCCAGGCGGTCGGGGTGGCGGCGTGCCCGGTGTTCACCAACGGCGATCTCGTCGACGACCCGCACCTGGCGGCGCGCGGGTTCATGGTCACCTGGGACCAGGCCGGCGTCGGTCCGGCGCGGTTCCCCGGCTACCCGATCCATTTCGAACGGCACCACCCCGAGGTGCGCGGCGCGCCGGCGCTCGGGGCCGACAACCGCACCGTCCTGCGCCGGCTCGGCTGGGACGACGACGCGGTCGCCGCCCTCCCCGCCGCCGGGGTGCTGGCCACAGCGCCGCCGGGGTGAGCGACCGGGCCGAGGTGCGGGCGTCGGTGAGGGCGGAAGCGAGGGCTTCATCGGGGTGAACGCCCGCCGTCCCGGGTGCGGTCTGGTCCGAGACCATGACCGCCGCCACCCCGGCGAGCCGACCGGCTGATGACCCGCCGGTCGGTGGCGTTCTTCCACGAGGGCAACCACGATGCCCTGATCGAGCGCATCCCGACCTGCCACGACGACAACGACCCACCCCGCTACCCCCGGTGCGCGCCGGCGAGCACCTGATGGGCAAGCTGCTCGGCCCTCCGACGCTCGAAGCGTCGAAGGCCATGAGCACCATGGGCGACCGACTCAGCGGCCCGGGAAGTGTCGACGGTCCGTGAGCCCGGGTTCAGCCGGCGAAGCGCTCCATTCGAGCGCTGAACGCCCCGGCGTAGGACCACCACAGGTGCTCACCGTCGCGCCAGCGCCGCACCTCGACCCCGGGGACGCCCACCGGACGCAGGACGAGCGCCGTGGCGTCCTCGTGGTCCTCGAAGGTGCCGATCACGGCGATCGGGGTGACGAAATCGATGGCGGCCACGTCGTGGACGCCGTGTGCCTCGGTGCCGTCGGCGCGTAGGTCGTGCACGACGCCGCTGTTGGCGATCACGACCCGATCGCCCGCCTGTTCGATGCGCTCGACGCGTCCCAGGACCGGGTGCGCAGCGACGGCGGTGTCGCCGATGAACACCTCGACGATGCGCCACAACCCTTGCAGGTCGGGAGCGCCGGGGTCGACCGGGGTGGCGCAGCCGGCCAGGACGGCGGGGGGCATCGTGTCGCCGTAGCCGCCGGGCGGGGTGTGCGCGACGGGGATCTCGTCGACGGTGGCCATGCCCGGCACGCTAGATAGTGGCAGTAACACTGTCAATTGGTTACGGTAACGGAATGCGTTACGGCACGGTCGATCGCGAGTACGCCCTGCGGCTGGCCACCTGGCCGGCCGCACAGGACGGCCCGGCACTGATGGTGAACTTCCTGCGCTACCGGACGCAGGCCGCCTATGCCGCCGGCGACGGCGATGCCGCCGGGGCGGACGGGTCCGGGGGTGCGCCGGGCAACCTGCTCTCGGGGCGCGAGGCCGACGATCGCTACGCGCCGGTCGACGTGCTTGCCGACCTCGGGGCCCGGATCGTGTTCACCGGCGACGTCGTCGGCTCCGGCGAGGACCCGCAGGAGTGGGATCGAGTGGCGATCGTGCGTTATCCGACCCGGCAGTCGTTCATCGCCATGCAGCGCCGGGACGACTTCAAGGAACGCCACGTGCACAAAGAGGCCGGCGTCGAGTTCACGATCAACTGCACGGCCCTGCCGGAGGGGCCCGTGGTCGGTGACGACGGCGGGTCGGGCACGGTCACGTTCGTGCTGTGGCCCGAAGGCACGGTCCCGCCGGCGGTGCTCGAGCAGGGCGCGCGCCTCGTCGTCGAGGGCCGGGTGATCGGTGACGAGCGCCGTTGGGGGCACCTCACCGTGCATTTCGGCCACCCGGCGCCCCCGGCGCCGGCCGGGTGCCTGACCGTCGTCGTGGCTCCCACTCGCGAGCGTCTGCGGTCGGCCATCGATGCATGGCCGGGCCGGTGACGGGCGAGGCCACGAGCCCGAACGAGCCCGCAGGGGCTGCGGGGACGGCCGGGTCGACGGGCGTCGATGGGCGCATGGCGCGCCGGACCCGCAACCGCGATGCCGTCGTCGACGCCCTGCTCGCCCTCTACGAGGAGGGCGACCTGCATCCGGGTGCCGATGCCGTGGCCGAGCGGGCCGGGTTGTCGCCGCGCTCGGTCTTCCGGTACTTCGACGATGTCGACGACCTGTGCCGGGCCGCGGTCGAACGCCAGCAGGAACGGGTGGCCAGCCTGCTGGTCGTGGCAGCGGCGCCCTCGGCGCCGCTGCCGGCGCGCGTCGAGGCCGTCGTCGGGCAACGGTTGGCCCTGTTCGACGCCATCGGTGCCGTCGGTGTCGTGGCCCGGCTGCGGGCGCCGTTCCAGCCCGACCTGGCGGCGCAACTCGACCGGGGCCGACGGTTGTTGCGATCGCAACTACGGCGCCTGTTCGCCCCCGAGCTCGAGATGCTCGGCCCCGAGCGAGCCGCCGCAGCGCTCGCCGCCGCCGACGTGCTGTGCTCGTTCGAGGCCCACCAACTGCTCCGGCGCGACCAGGGCCTCGGCCGGGCCCGCGCCGGGGCCGTGCTCACCGCATCCCTGTTCGCGCTGCTGCGCGCCGAGCATCCCCCGGAGGACCGATGAGAGCCCTGCGCACCCCCGAGGACCGCTTCGCGGGCCTGCCCGAGTTCCCCTTCGCCCCGCACTATGTCGAGGTCGACGCCGGCGATGCGGTCGCGGGCACGCTTCGGGTGCACTACCTCGACGAAGGCCCGGCCGACGCAGCGCCGGTGCTCCTGCTGCACGGGGAGCCGTCGTGGAGCTTCCTGTACCGGCGCATGATCCCCGTGCTCGTCGCTGCCGGTCACCGGGTGGTGGCGCCCGACCTCGTCGGCTTCAGGCGATCCGACAAGCCGGCCGACCAGGCCGATTACACCTTCGCCCGCCACGTCGCCTGGATGCGTGAAGCGCTGTTCGACCACCTCGACCTGCGCAACGTCACCCTGTTCGGTCAGGACTGGGGCGGCATGGTCGGCCTGCGCCTCGTGGGCATCGCGCCGGAGCGGTTCGCCCGGATCGTGGTCGGCAACACCGGCCTGCCCGTCGGCATCCGGCGACCCAACGAGGCGTTCCTCGCCTGGCAGCACTACTCGCGCACCTCGCCCACGTTCGACATCGGCCGGATCGTCAGCCGTGGCTGTGCCACGCCGCTGCCCGAGGACGTGATCGCGGCCTACGACGCCCCGTTCCCGGACGACACGTTCAAAGCCGGCGCCCGGATCTTCCCGTCGCTCGTGCCCACCTCCGAGGCCGATCCGGCCGAGGCGGACAACGTGGCCACGTGGGAGGTGCTGAACCGGTTCGGTCGGCCGCTGCTGTGCACCTTCAGCGACCGCGACCCGATAACCGCCGGCGGCGAGCGGGCGTTCCTCGGGCGGGTGCCGGGCGCCGCCGGCCAGGCTCACGTCACGATTGCGGACGCGGGTCACTTCCTGCAGGAGGACAAGGGGCCCGAGCTCGCCCGGGTGATCGCCGAGTTCATGGCTGCCACGTCCTGAGGGGGGCGCCGGGCTGACGGCGCGCTCAGGCCATCATCCCGCCGTCGATGCGGTGCTCGGTGCCGGTGATGTACGACGACTCGTCGCTCGCCAGGAACATCACGAGCTGCGCAACCTCGTCGCTGGTGGCCACCCGCCGCATCGGCACGCCCTTGACCATGCGGTTCTGATCGCCGACCTGGTCGAGCATCTCGGTGCCGATCAACCCGGGATGGACGCTGTTGACCCGGATGCCGTGGCGGGCGAGCTCCTGGGCCGCCGTGCGCGTCATGCCCCGGACAGCCCACTTGCTGGCGCCGTAGGCGAACGCGCCCCCGGCACCCTGCAGGCCGGCCACCGAGGAGATGTTGACGATGGAACCCGAGCCCTGGGGGATCATGGCGTTGGCCGCGGTCCGCAGGCCGTAGAACACGCCGTTGCAGTTGACGTCCATCACCAGGCGCCAGTCGTCGAGGCTCGCGTCCACGAGCTTGCCCCGCCGGAAGATCCCGGCGTTGTTGACGAGCACGTCGAGCCGCCCGTGGCGGGCCACGATGTCGGCCACGACGGCCTCCCACTGCGCAAGGTCGGTCACGTCGAGGTGTGCGTACTCCGCCGGCGCGCCGAGCGAGCCGGCGACGGCCTCACCGGCCTCGTCGAGCACGTCGGCCACGACGACGGTGGCCCCCTCGGCCGCCATGAGCCGGGCCTCGGCTTCGCCCTGGCCGCGTGCGGCGCCGGTGATCAACACGACTTTGTCCAGCATTCGCCCCATGGGCCTACCGTACGCCGCAATGGCCGGGGTCCGGCCCGGACCGAGGGGATGCCATGGAGCCACGACCGTTGCTGGAGGGTCGCCGGGCGATCGTGACCGGGTCGTCGCGGGGGCTCGGGCGGGCCTACGCCACGGCGTTGGCCGCCAACGGTGCCGCCGTCGTGGTGAACGGCACCACCGACGATGCGCACGCCGTCGCCGAGGTGATCCGTGGCGCGGGCGGCCGCGCCGTTGCCCACGTCGGGACCGTTGCGTCCTTCGACGGCGCCGAAGGCCTCGTGGGCGCCGCCGTCGACGCCTTCGGCGGGGTCGACGTCGTCGTCAACAACGCCGGCGTGATCGCCGAGCGGATGATGTTCAACATGACCGAGGAGGAGTTCCGCGGCCCGCTCGAGGTCGACTGCTTCGGCACGTTCGCGGTCAGCCGATTCGCTGTGCGCGACATGCGGCCGCGCCGCTGGGGTCGGATCATCAACACCGCCGACATCTCGGCCCAGACCGGTTTGCTCGGTGGCACCAACGTCGCAGCGGCCAAGGGGGCGATCCTCGGGATGACCTACACCTGGGGCGCAGAGCTCGCCCGCTGGGGGATCACCGCCAACGCCGTCATCCCCGAGGCGTACACCCGCATGCACGACCCGTTGATCCGCAAGGCGATCGAGCTCGCAGAGGCCCGGGGTGACGCGAACAACCCGAGCTTCGACGAGCGCGTCGCGCGAACCCCCAAACCCGAGGAGATCACGGCATTGGTCGTCTATCTGGCCTCCGACGAGTCCTCCTGGCTGAACGGCCAGGTGCTCACGATGACCAAGAAGCATCTTGGCCTGTGGTCCCACGCAGCGCAGAAGGCGTCATTGCGCAGCACCGCCGGCGGGTTCACCGTCGCCGAGGTGCGCAACCGGCTCGAAGCCGCGTTCGCCGGCCAGGTCGAGCCAGTCGGGATCAACGAACCCTGGTGACAGTGGCGGCGGGGCCCGGAGCGCTGGCACGATCGCGACACCTACGAGCACCTGGGGGAGGTGACATGGCCGCCGAGTTCGAACTGACCGACGAGATGCGAGCCGTTGTCGGAGTGGAGAGCGAGCCCTGGCCGGTGGAGATCACCACCACCAGCATCCGGGCGTTCGCCCGGGGGGTCGGCTACTCGGACATGAAGTACTACGACCTCGATGACGCTGCGGCTCAGGGATACGACGCGCTCCCCGCCCCGCCGTGCTATCTCGGCACTGCGGTGTGGATCCCGGGCAAGAGCGATCCCACCTTCTCCGGGCCTCGCAACACCGGCCCGTCGCTTCGCCACGGCCTCAAAGGCCTGCTCGACGGCGGCACCGAGGTCGTCTACGAGCGTCCGTTGAAGGCCGGTGACAAGCTGTTCATGACCGCCAAGACCTCGAACCTCGAGGTCAAGGAGTCCAAGGGACTCGGCAAGATGCTGGTGGTCACCAGCGAGCAGACCTACACCGACCAGGTCACGGGCGAGGTCGTCATGCGCACCTACGGCCAGGCCATCTTCTACTGAGGGGGACGAGCACGATGCCGAAGTTCGCCGAAGTCAACGTGGGCGACCAGCTGCCCACCCTCGTCAAGTCGCCTGACCGTGCGCAGCTCGTGCTGTACTGCGCCGGCTCGGGCGACTTCAACCCGCTGCACTGGGACCAGAGCTACGACCAGGCCAAGGCCATCGGGGACAACATCGTCCACGGCCGCATGAAGTGGTCGACGCTCGGCCAGGTCGTCTCGGACTGGGTCGGCTCGAGCGGCTGGGTCCGCTCGGTGTCGTGCCAGTACCGGGGCATGGACATGCAGAGCACGGAGTGGAAGGCCACGGGCGTGGTCACCGCCAAGCGTGAAGAAGGCGGTCGCAAGATCGTCGACGTCGACGTGTGGACGGAGAACGCTGCCGGTCAGAAGACGACGCCGGGCAAGGCCGTCGTCATCCTGAACGACTGAGCCCGGTGGTGACGCCCGGCGGTGACGCCGAGGCCTTGGTCCTCGTCGAGCCCCGGCGCTTCGAGCGCCGGGGCTTCGTCGTGCCCCGACTCGGCTCGGGTGACGGATTGCTGCGGGTGGAGGCCTGCGGGCTGTGCGGCACGGATCACGAGCAGTACACCGGGCACATCCGCTCGGCCCATCCGTTCGTGCCGGGTCATGAGGTGATCGGCACGATCGAAGCGCTCGGCCCTGCGGCGGCCGAGCGGTGGGGCGTGACCGCCGGTCAGCGGGTCGCGGTCGAGGTGTTCCAGTCCTGCCGCGAGTGCGATGCGTGCCGAGCCGGTGTCTACCGTCGGTGCCGACGCAACGGCATGGCGACGATGGTCGGCTTCGTCGACGCCGGTCGCCCGCCGGGGCTGTGGGGCGGGTATGCCACCCACCTCTACCTGGGCCCTGACGCGATGCTGCTGCCCGTGCCGGCAGCGCTCGACCCGGTCGAGGCCACCCTGTTCAATCCGCTGGGCGCCGGCATCCGCTGGGGTGTGGAGGTACCGGGCACCGGTCCGGGTGACGTCGTCGCCGTGCTCGGCCCCGGCGTCCGGGGCCTGTGCGTCGCCGCGGCGGCAAAGCAGGCGGGTGCGGCGTTCGTGTGCATGACCGGTCTCGGCCCTCGCGATGCCGAGCGTCTTGCCCTCGCCCCCCGGTTCGGCGTCGACCTCGTCGTCGACGTCTCGATCGAGGATCCGTCGCGGGCGCTCAAGCAGGCCACCGGTGGGCTCGCCGACGTGGTCGTCGACGTGACCGCCAAGGCGCCGAAGGCGTTCGCGCAGGCGGTGTCGCTGGCCCGTCCCGGTGGCACGGTGGTGGTGGCCGGTACGCGGGGTCCCGGCGGTGCGCCCGGATTCGAGCCCGACCACATCGTCTACAAGGAACTGCGGGTGATCGGCGCTCTCGGCGTCGACGTCACGGCCTATCGGGCCGCGCTCGAGTTGCTGGCGAGCCGGCGCTACCCCTTCGCCGAGCTGCCGCGCGAGGCCGTCGGGTTCGGGGATCTTGAACCGCTGGTGCAGCGCATGGCCGGCGAGGCCCCCGGCCTGCCTCCCGTCCACGGCGTGTTCGTCCCCGATCCCTGAACGACCCGATCCCTGATCGACCAAGGAGGCAAGCGATGGCCACGAGACCGACGTTCGAGGTGTTCAACGAGGTGGCCGCCCGCCGGATGACCGGTGGCGTGTCCCGCAAGGGGATCGACGGCTACCTCGGGATCCGGATCACCGCGATCGAGGCCGGGCGTCTCGTGGCCGAGATGCCGGTGACCGACGAGGTGATCACCGTGATGGGCAACATGCACGGCGGCTGTCTGTCGGTGCTGTGCGACCACGTGCTCGGCACGATCATGTACCCGGTGATGCCCGAGGGGTATTGGGCGGCCACCACGGAGTTCAAGATCAACCTGCTCGCCCCCGTCACGACCGGAGTGTGCGTCGCCACCGGCGAGATCATCTCGATGTCCCGCCGGCTCGCCGTCGTGCGCATCGAGGTCGAGAACGAGCGACGGCTGGTCGCGGTCGCGCAGGGCACGGCAACGATCGTGGCCCCCAAGACCACGGGCTGAGCGGCGCCGTCCACCGCCGGCGTGGCCGGGAGCGTGCGGGGCCCGGCCGGGTCAGCCCGTCCGGGTGTACACGTTGGTAACGGTGCCGATCGGGGCGGCGGTGAAGGTGGGCTTGAGCTGGTTGCCGCTCACCGAGAACTGCGTCTCGCCGTTGTTGAGGCCGAGGCCGATGGGGACCTCGGTGCCGGCGATGCGGACCACGGCGTTGGTGACGGCGCCGGTGACGACGAGCGTGGAGCCGCTGATCCGGAACTGGCCGGTCGAGGTGACCGAGCCGGTTCCGGTGAGCCCGCCGGGCGCCGTGCAGGTGTACTCGCCGCGTAGCGAGACCTCGGTGCCGGCGAAGGTCAGGGTGAGGGGCCCGGTGCACGAGATCCCGCCGGCGCCGCCGATGTTGGCGGTGTTGGCCGCGATCACCGCACCGGCGTCGGCCACCCAGCTGCCGGTCACGGTGCCGCTGACGGGCGCGGCCGTGCTCGCGGGCCCCGCACTGGCTGCGGGCGCGGAGGTGCTCGCGGGCGCAGCGGCGGTCGCCGGCGCAGCTGTGGAGGGACCAGCCGTGCCGGGTGCGACCGTTGCGGGTGCGACCGTTGCGGGTGCTCGGGTGAGCGCGATCGAGGCGGCCGGTGCCGAGTCGTCGCCGCACGCAGCCACGCTCGCCGCGACGACGATCACCAGGGACAGGACGTGCGGGCGCATGGGGACCTCCGACGGCAGTGTACGAGGCCCTCCGGTACGCTCACGGGGCACGCCAGGGGGCTCCATGATCGTCGTCGCCGCCACTATCGACTATGCCGACCAGGCCCGCCGCGATGCGGCTGTCGCTGCATCGGTCACCACCCAGATGGCCACTCGTAACGACGAGGCCGGTTGCCTGGCCTACTGCTTCGCCGCCGATCCGGGGATCCCCACCCGGATCCAGGTGTACGAGCTGTGGGAGGACGAAGCCTCGCTCGCGGCGCACTTCCAGCACGCCAACTACTTCGCCATGCGGGACATCCTCGGTGCCCACGGCATCACCGGGGCCTGGAACCGGATGTACGAGGTGGGCCGCAACGAGCCGGTCTACGGTCCTGGCGGCCAGATCCGCACCACGTTCTTCACCGACGAGGGCTGAGCCGGCCGTGGCGGGTGCCATCGACATCCACGCCCACGTCGTGCTCGAGGCCGCGTTCGGGCAGGCCGGTCGGTACGGGCCCGAGCTCGCCACCGACGACGCCGGGGTGCCGTTCTTCCGGATCGGCGAGTACGTGATGAAGCCGATGGGCTACCGCGGCAGCCTGTTCATGGACCTCGACAAGCGTCTGCGGGCGATGGACCGTGACGGGATCGAACTGCAGCTGCTGTCGCCCAACCCGTTGACGCTGTATCACGGCATCGAGCCGGACATTGCGGCCGGGTTCTGCCGGGTCCACAACGACGCGATGGCCGAGGTCGTGGCCCGCCACCCCGACCGCTTCCTCGGCGGGATCGCGCTCCCGATGCAGGACCCGGACCTGGCGATCGCCGAGTTGCACCGCGCGCGCGCGGAACTGGGTCTGTGCGCTCCCTACACCGGCACCGAGTTCGGCTTCGAGCTCGACGATCCGCGGCTCGATCCGTTCTACGAGGCGCTCGTCGCGCTCGACGTGCCGTTGTTCCTGCACCCGACGTCGAACGACGGGGCGGGCAAGCCGCCAGCCCGGCTGCGGCGCTACGACCTGTCGCTGTTGTTCGGTTACGCCGTCGACGAGACCCTTGCGGTGGCGGCGCTGATCCTCGGCGGGGTCACGCTGCGCCACCCCGCGCTCGACGTGTGCATCTCTCACGGCGGCGGCACGATCGGGTACCTGGCCGAGAAGTTCGCCTTCGCGTGCGACACCCGGCCGTGGGCGCCCGAGCACCTGCGCAACGGCGGGTTCCTGCAGCACCTGCGTCGGTTGTGGTTCGACACCCACCTCGACGCGCCGCCTGCGCTCGACCTGCTCGTGGCCACCGTCGGCGCCGAGCGCTGCGTGTTCGGCACGAACTACGGCGGGTGGGACTCCGGCGGGGTGCACGCCCACGATCCGTTCACGTTGTCCCTGAACGCCAACGCCCGCCGCCTGCTGCGCCTGGCCCCGGAGGTGTGATCGCCATGTCCGACGTCGTGCTCACCAACGCCCGCGTGTTCACCGGCGTCGACGGGGAGGTGATCGACGGTGGCGCCGTGTGGGTGTCGGGTCGCTACGTGCGGGCCGCAGGTCCGGCCGAGGTGGCGGCCGGTGTGCCGGCCGACGTGCGCCGCGTCGATCTCGGTGGCCGGTTCGTGATGCCGGGGATGACCGAGTCGCACGCGCACTTGTCGTACGCCAACAACGGTCCCTCCGAGATCGACAAGGCCTCGGCCGAGGAGGCGATGCTGGCCGCGGTCGACAACGCCCGCATGGTCCTCGGTGCCGGGTTCACTGCGGCGATCAGCTTCGGCTCGGTGCACCGCGTCGACGTGACGCTGCGGGACGCGATCAACCGGGGCGCGATCCCGGGCCCGCGGCTCGCAGCGGCCGGCCGGGATCTCGGCGGCACGGGCTCCAACATCGATTCCTACGACGACCGGGCCGGCGCCCAGCCCGAGCGGTTGGGTCTGATCGCCGACGGCCCGTGGGCGGTGCGCCAGGCCGTGCGGCGTATCCGCAAGGCCCGGGCGGACGTGGTGAAGATCTACCTCGACGGTGAGAACCTGAACGACAAGGCCCGCGCCGAGGAGCTGACCTACAGCGACGACGAGGTGAACGCCTGCGTCGACGAGGCGCACCGGCGAGGGTTGCGCGTGGTGTGCCACGCCCGGGGGGCCGACGCCGTCAAGCAGGCGGTGCGTGCGGGGATCGACATCATCGGCCACGCCAACTACCTCGACGACGAAGCCGTCGAGCTGCTGCGGCGCGACCGGCACCGGGCGTTCGTCGGCCCGGGGATCGCCTGGGAGATCCAGTTCCTGGCCAACTGCGAATCGCTCGGCATCCCCCGCTCGGTGGCGCGTGCCCGCGGTTACGACCGCGAGGTGGAGGAGACCGTGAAGTCGGTGCGCCGGCTGCGCGAGATCGGCGTGCGGGTGCTCGTCGGCGGCGACTACGGGTTGAACATCACCCCGCACGGCACCAACGCGAAGGATCTGCAGTACTTCGTGGAGCTGTTCGGGATGTCGCCCACCGAGGCGCTGCTGTGCGCGACGCGCGATGGCGGGGCGGCGTTCGACCCCAACGGCATGGTCGGCACCCTCGAGGAGGGCAAGTTCGCCGACCTCGTCGTCGTCGACGGCGATCCGAGCCAGGACGTCACGGTGCTGCAGGACCACGCCCGCATCCACACCGTCATGAAGGACGGGGTGGCCTACCGCGGCCTGACACGGGCGAACCCGTATCGCGCCGAGATCTGAACCGGCCGCCGGCCGTCAGGCCGCGAACTGCTCGAGCAGCGGCGCGTAGGCGTCGAGCACCGGCAGCACCTTGTCGGCCGGCGCCGGGGGTAGGCCGAGCACGCAGCGGGTGAAGCCGGCCTCGGCGTAGCTCTCGATGACGTCGGCCTTGCCCGGGCAGCCGAACACACCGAGATCGAGTGCGCCCGGATCGCGGCCGACCGCGTCCCAGGCCGCGCGCAGTTCGGGCAGCTTGTCGAGCACGCCGCGCCGGCCGTGGATCGGCATCCAGCCGTCGCAGTACTCGGCGATGTGTTTGAACGTGATCGGCCCGCCGGCCCCACCCATCAGGATCGGGGGGCCACCGGCCTGCACCGGCTTGGGCCACGACCACGACGGGGAGAACGACACGAACTCGCCCTCGAAGCCGGCCGCCTCCTGGGTCCACAGCGCCCGCATGGCCAGCGCGTGCTCCCGGGTGACCCCGCGCCGGCGAGCCGGGTCGACGCCGTGGTGCTCCATCTCGTCGACGTTCCAGCCCACGCCGATGCCGAGCAGGACCCGGCCCTCGGAGACGAGGTCGAGCGAGGCCACCGTCTTGGCGAGCGTGATCGGGTGGTGCTGCGCGATCAGCGACACGCCGGTGCCGAGCTTGAGCCGCTCGGTGACGGCGGCCGCCGCGCTCAGCGCCACGTACGGATCGAGCGTGCGGCGGTACTCCTCGGGGAGCTCGGGCCCGCCCGGCCACGGCGTCTTGCGAGAGGTCGGGATGTGCGTGTGCTCCGTGACCCACAGCGAGCCGAACCCCCGGGCCTCCACCTCGCGGGCGAGGTGATCGGGCCGGATCGACCAATCGGTCGGGAAGATGAGGACCCCCAGTTCCATGGGCGAGGACACTACGGCACCGGTCCCGCGGGCTCGACCGGCACGCCGCACGTCGGGCAGGCTTTCGCTTGCGTGCAGGCCCGGGGTCGGGCTGCGTCGAGGGGGGCGTCGGCATGGCCACACGGGAGCGCAAGCCACCGGAGTACTACGAGGAGATCAAGGCCCGCTTCGCCGCCGAACGAGATCTTCGCCTTTCGTACCGACCCGAGGGCACGTCGCAGTACGTGACCGACCTGTCGGGGTCGTTGTCCCGCTATGAGTCCGATCCCTACGGGACCGAGCGCGTCGAGCGCGAGCCGATCCGCGACACCGTCGAGGTGCTGTTCATCGGCGGTGGGTTCTCGGCGCTGCTCACCTCGGCCCGCCTGCGCGAGGTCGGCGTCGAATCGATCCGGATCGTCGAGCGGGGCAGCGACGTGGGCGGCACCTGGTACTGGAACCGGTATCCCGGGGTGGCGTGCGACGTGGTCGCCTACGACTACCTGCCGTTGCTCGACGAGATGAACTACGTCCCGACCCGCCATTACGCCGGGGGCGCCGAGATCCTGGCCCACTGCCGAGCGATCGCCCGGCGCTACGACCTCTACTCGCTCGCGGTTTTCCAGACCACGGTCATCTCGACGACGTGGGACGCCGAGGCCGCCGAATGGGTGGTGCGCACCGACCGGGGCGACGAGATGCGGGCGCGGTTCGTCGTGTGCGCCAATGGCACGCTCACCAAGCCCAAGCTGTCGCGCATTGCGGGGATGGAGACCTTTGGCGGGTACTCGTTCCACACCTCGCGCTGGGACTACGACTA
>JBEIFW010000024.1:0-26887 GCA_040382215.1 Acidimicrobiales bacterium | reverse complement strand
GCGGCGGCGGCGGCTGCGAGGGCTCGGGGCACGGCGACGGCGGCGGCCCGGTCGGACGGGGTGAGGCGCCGGTTCCGGCTGGAGCAGGCGAGTCCGTCGGACTCGCGCACGGTGGGCACCCCGATGACCTCGATACCGGTGTCGAGGTCGAGGGCCATGCGGCGCACGATCGCGAGCTGCTGTGCGTCTTTCTGCCCGAAGATCGCGAGGTCCGGCGCGGTCGCGTTGAACAGCTTCGTGACCACCGTGGTGACGCCCTCGAAATGACCCGGCCTGCCGGCGCCCTCCATCGGTTCGGCCAGCGAGCCAGGCACGACCCGGGTCTCGAACCCGGTCGGGTACATCACCGCCGCAGTCGGGAGGTAGACGGCGTGGGCGCCCGCTGCAACGCAGCCCGCCAGGTCGTCCTCGAGGGTGCGCGGGTACGTCGCAAGGTCGTCTTGGCGGTTGAACTGCAACGGGTTCACGAAAACCGTGACGATCACCCGATCGGCGTGCCGACCGGCCACGTCAACGAGGTGGAGGTGGCCCTCGTGGAGCGCGCCCATCGTCGGCACGACGGCGATGCGGTGGCCCGCCTGGCGCTGCATCAGCGACCAGGAGCGCATCGCCGACGGGTTGGCGAACTGCTCCACCGGCTCAGTGGAAGCTGTGCGCGTCGGTGGGAAACGCCCGGGTGCGCACGTCACCGGCATAGCGCCCGACGGCGTCGACCACCGTCGTACGCAGGTCGGCGTAGGCCTTGGCGAAGCGGAACGTGCGATCCGACAGGCCGAGCACGTCGTGCAGGACGAGCACCTGCCCGTCGCAGCGCGGGCCGGCACCGATCCCGATAGTCGGAACGGTCAGCAGCCCGGTGATCTCTGCGGCGAGCTCGCTCGGGATGCCTTCGAGCACGACGGCACACGCCCCGGCGGCTTCGACGGCCTTCGCGTCGGCGAGCAGCCGGTCGCGCCCACCGGCCTGGCTGCCCTCGGCGCGGCCCTGCACCCGGTGACCGCCCATGCGGTGATAGCTCTGCGGGGTGAGGCCGAGGTGCGCCATCACGGGGATGTCGACGCGCGCGATGGCGTCGATCGCGTCGGCCATGGGCAGGCCACCTTCGAGCTTCACGATCTCCGCGCCCTCCTTGACCAGCCGTACCGCCGAGTCGACGGCCTGATGGGGCGAGGTCTGGTACGAGCCGAAGGGAAGGTCGCCGACCACGAGCGCTCGGGGCCGGACACGGGCGACGAGGCGGGTGTGGTACGCCATCTCGTCGAGGGTGACGGGCAGCGTGGTGCGCTCACCCTGCACGACGGTGGCGACGGAGTCACCCACCAGGATCAGGTCGACGCCCGCGTCGTCCACCAGCCGGCCGAAGGTGGCGTCGTAGGCGGTGACCATCACGAGTGGTTCGCCCGCCGCCTTGCGCACGACGAGGTCCGGCACGGTCATCTTCTTGCGGTCCACGGCGCCCTCCTTCCGATGTCGCGGAACGCTACTGACCGCCACCTCCGGAACACACATGCACGAGCCGGCCCGGCCCCGTCCCGTCGCGGTCGAAGGTCACGTCGGGCCGATCGCGCTCGGACACAGATCTCGCCACGCCGGCCACGAACCGGTACCGGTGGTCGAGAGAACCGCTCGCACGATCGCCCGCTCGACCACGTCGGCCGTCGCCGTGAGCACGGCGTTGATCGCCCGCACCCGTTCGGGCCGGTCGGTGGGCCCTGGGCGGGTCCCGGTCGCGAGGCCGAACAAGGTGTCGCCGTCGGTGAGCGCGTGCGCGGGTCGAACGGCGCGGGCGAGGCCGTCGTGGCCGACTGCGGCGAGCTTGCGGCACTCGGCTCGGTCGAGCGCGAGGTCGGTGGCGACGACGCCGATGGTGGTGTTGAGCGCCGGGGGCGCCGCGCTCGTGACGGCGAGCAGCGCTGCACGCTCGGTAGCCCGGGGGCGCCCCACGCGGGGACCGTCCGCTGGCAGCAGCCGGTCGGCGCCCCACGGCCGGCCCGAACGCGGATCGATCGGGGAGCCGGCGGCGTTGCACACGACGAGCGCAGCGATCGTGGTGCCGTCGGTCAGCACGATGCTGGCCGAACCGATGCCGCCCTTGAGGCCGCCGGCGACAGCACCGGTCCCGGCGCCGACGCTCCCCTGGGCGAACGGTCGCGTGCGGGCGGCGGCCGCAGCGGTGGACCCGAACGACGCGTCGGGCCGGTTGGCGAACACGCCACCGCGGCCGAGGTCGAAGATCACTGCGCCCGGCACGATGGGCACGACGGCGCGCTCGTCGGCGCCGACCCGGAAGCCACGCCCCCGGGCTTCGAGCCAGTCGAGCACCCCGTGGGCTGCGGCGAGGCCGTAGGCGCTGCCGCCGGTCAGGCAGATCGCGTCGACGTGGGGGACGAGGTTGGAGGGATCGAGGAGGTCGGTCTCGCGGGTGCCGGGCGCCGAACCGCGCACGTCGACCCCACCGGTGGTGCCGGGCGGGCAGACCACGACGGTCGGTCCGGTGAGCCAGCCTCGGCCGTGACGCTGGTGGTGGCCCACGGCGAGGCCGCGCACGTCGGTTAGGTCGTTCGCCGGTCCCGGCCGCTGGGGCTGCACCCCGGCATCCTGGCCGTTGCCTACGGTGTGCGTCCACGAGCGGTCCCGGGCGACGCCCGGGACGGGAACGGGAGCGATGCGATGAGTGATCCGTTGCAGGAGAACGTGGCGCTGTACCGGCGGGCCCTCGACGGGTTCTCGGCCGTGGTGGCGCGAGTTCCCGCCGACCGGTGGGACGCCCAGTCCCCGTGCGAGGACTGGAAGGCGATCGAGGTCGTCGGGCACGTCGTCGGCGTGCAGCAGTTCGTGCGAACCGTGGTCACCGGCGGCGCGATTCCCGCCGTGCGGCCGTCGCCGCGCGAGACGGCCGGGTCAGACCCGGCCGGGGCGTTCGTCGCGGCCAAGGCCGAGGTGGTGGCCGCGCTCGCTTCGCCGGAGAACCTCGCCCGCGTGGTTGCGACCCCGTTCGGGCAGATGCCGGCCGGTCAGTTCGTCGGGGTCCTGGTCCTCGACGCGTTGACGCACACGTGGGATCTGGCCCGGGCGACCGGCCTGTCGGTCAGCCTCGATCCCGAATTGGTGTCGACCTGCTTCGCCCGGGTGCGCCCGATGGACGAGATGTTGCGGCGCCCGGGGACCTTCGGGCCGAAACGCGAGGCCCCGGAGGGTGCCGACGAGGCGACCCGGCTGATGGCGTTCTTGGGCCGAGACGTGTCCTGAGCGTCGACCGGCGCCGGTCGGCTCAGGCGGCCACGAATCGGTCCCGCCCGCCCGCCTTGGCGGCGTAGAGGGCGCCGTCGGCCTGCTTCAGCAGCTTCCCGAGGTCCGTCCCGGTCTCGAACACCGCCACGCCGATCGACACCGTGACCGCACCGGGTCCGTCTGCGTGGTCGAAGGGTGTGGTGCGGACCGCCTCGACGAGCGAAGCGGCGAGGCCGGCCGCACCGGCCGCATCGCAGCCCGGGGCGAGCACGGCGAACTCCTCGCCGCCGAGCCGGGCAACCACGTCCCCGACCCGCACGCGCTCGCGCAGCACGGTGGCGGTTCGCTGCAGCACCGCGTCGCCGACCGGGTGGCCGTGGGTGTCGTTGACCGCCTTGAAGTGGTCGAGATCGGCGATCAGGAGTGCGAACTGACCGGTGTCGGCGTCTCGCATCGCCTGCTGGGCCAGCTGGGTGAAGCGGCGTCGATTGGCGAGACCGGTGAGCGCGTCGTGTGCTGCAAGGTGTTCCATCTCTGCGTTCTTGGCCAGGGGCAGCTCTCGGTTGCGCGCCAGTTCGAGCTCGGTGCGAATGCCGTCGACCACGCTGCGATGGGACCGATGGTGGGCGAGCGACACGTTCACCTGGTGGACGAGTGTTCCGGTGAGCAGGACCAGCGCCGAGTCCGGCGCCTCGTACGCGAATCGGCTCAGTGCCGACAGTGTCGCCGGCCCGATCGCTGCATAGAAGTGCACCGGGCTCCCGATCGAGATCGTGGCGTAGGCCGACGTCGTGGCAGCCAGCACGCTGCACAGCAGGAACGCATCGACGAGCCCGATACGGCCCGGCAGCAACAGCCAGGGGGCTGCGGCGACCGAGGAGCTGCCGGCGAGCACGCTCAGGAGCCTCAGGACCAGGGTGCGCGAGGCCGGGACCCCGGCCCGATGGCGGGCGCGGACCCAACGGGTCAACCCGAGCGCAACGATCCCCCCGAGCCCGCTCCAGGCGGCCCAGACGAGTGCGGGCCCGAGCGGCGGTTGCATCACGGCGACCAGGACGACCATCGTCGCCGGGAGTACGAAGACCAGATGCGCCGTGCGGTCCCAGTCCCGCTCGAGGCATTCGAGCTCGATGTCGGCGCGCAAGGTCTCGGTTCGGGGTTGCCGGGACGCGTCGATGGAGCACCGATCGGCGGGCGGGGGTGTTCCGTCAATTTGGTTCGCGGCAGGCGGGCCCCGGGATCATCAAGAGTCAGTCCGATCGTGCGAGGTGCCGCCGGCCCGGGGCCCGCTCGAGTGCGACGGGGAAGATCGCCCGGGTGCCGGTCTCCCATCGGACGGTCAGCGTGCAGGACCGGATTCGCCAGCCGTCCAGGGTCCGCACGAGCCGGTTGGTGTAGTGCCCGCCGAGGGTGCAGAACGTGACGGGCTGGTCGGCGATGTAGTGCTGCGCGTGCATCTCCGACACGCACGTCGCTTCGGTCGCTCGGCCCTCGTCGTCGATGGCGTGGAAGGTGATCACGTGGTTGGTTGACAGGTGTTGGGTGGCGTCGAAGCCGTCCTGGAGACTCCGGACCCGCTGCACCCAGTCTTCGCGCGCCATCTCGGAGCCTGAGCCACCGCTGAACGAGGAGAAGTCGATGTGCACCGGGTCGGTGAAGATCGACCGGTACAGCGCCCAGTCCCGACGGTCGATCCCGGTGGCGTATGCGATGACGACGTCGCTGATGGCGGCCCGGTCGGCGAGGTGCTGCAGCTCCATGCCGCATCGGTCTAGGCCCGGTGACGGTAACGGCGCCAGTGGACGTTCCCACGCGGGGTGCGCGCGCGGCATGATCCGCCGATGCGCCTCGGGTTGTGCCTCCCACAACTCGGGCCGGGGATCGACGCGGGAGTGGTACGCCACTTTGCCGTCGAGGCCGACCGGCTCGGGTTCGACTCGCTGTGGGTGCAGGAGCACCTGCTGTTCCCGCTCGAGCCCCGCTCGGGCTACGCCGGGATCCCGGGCCGCTCGTGGCCTGCCCCGTACGAGTCGGTGCTCGCCCCGCTCGAGGAATTGGCCTTCGTCGCGGCCGTCACCGAGCGGTGCACGATCGGCACGTCGATCCTCGTCGGCGGCTACCACCGGCCGGTGCCGTTGGCCAAGCAGGTCGCAACACTCGACGTGCTGTCGGGAGGACGGGTCGCACTCGGCCTCGGGGCCGGTTGGTCCCGGGACGAGTACGAACAGGCCGGCACCCCGTTCGAGCAACGAGGCCGCTGGGCCGAGGAGCTCACCGAGGTGCTGTTGGCCTGCTGGGGTCCCGACCCGGTGCAGTACCGGGGTCAGCTGTTCGACCTTCCGCCGATGCTCGCGTCACCCAAACCCGTGCGGGGCCGGGTTCCGCTCGTGTCCGGGTTCTGGTCCGAGGCCGGCCTGCGCCGCACGGCCCGGCTGTTCGACGTCTGGCAACCGGCCGGTGTGCCTGCGGCGACGGCCGTCGAGCGGATCGGGCTGATCAACGAACGAGCGCGCGAGGACTACGGGCGGGGCCCCCTCGAGCTGAGCTTGCGGGTGTTCGTCGCCCCGGCGCTGCCCGGCGTGAGCCCACCCCCTGGTGACGGCGGGATGCGGCCGACCTGGCGCGGTGGCGTCGACGAGCTGGCCGCCCAGGTCGCCCACGCGAAACAGGCCGGTTGCGACGAGGTGGTGCTCGACGCCTCGTTCGCAACCGGTCTGCCGCTCGGTCGGGGTTGGACGCAACAGCCGGCGTTCCTGGCCCCGCTCCTCGCCGTCGCCCACGGGTGAGCCGCTTCACCCGGGCGCGACGTCAGCGCGTCTGGAAGTAGCCGCCGGGCGGGCCGGCATTGGGCGGTTTGGGCGCCCGCACGGCCGGGGCGACGGCCGCACCCTCGGGACCTTCGGTGACGGTGAAGCACTTCACCCCGGTCCACGCCGGTGGACCGAGATGGGTGCCGTCGCGCACGTCGAACTGCGCACCGTGCAGCGGGCAGGTGACGACGTACCCCGACAGCAGCCCGTCCGACAGCGTCGTGTCGGCATGGCTGCACAGGTCCTCGAGCGCATAGAGCGCACCGCCGACCCGGCACACCACGACCTCGACGCCGCCGGCCGTGCAGGCCCGCATGTCGCCGTCGCGCAGATCGGAGCAATCCCCGATCGGGACCGGTGCGTCAGCGCTCACGCCGCGCCTCGGCGATACGGCGGTCGATGTTGTCGTGGAAGAACCGGATACGGCGCTCCTGCCAGGGCAGGTACTCGCCCCGATAGCCGCGCGAGCGCAGACCGGCCTGCTGGGTGGACCAGATGGCGACGTCCTGGTCGATCCCCGGCCCGCAGGAGACCTCGCCGACCTTGCCGGTCTGGTGCTCGCACTGGTGGTCGATGGACACCCACTCACGCATCGAGTTCGAGAAGTACTCGGTGGAGCCTTCGGGGAACAGCGTGAGATACCACATGTCGAACAGGCAGCGTTCTGGATCGGTCGGGTGCGGCCGACCCATCAGGAAGATGCAGCCGTCGGGCTTCATCGAGAATGAGACGTTCGGGAAGACCGTGTAGTGGTAGTGATCCGTCAGCTGCTCGTCGGAGTACTGCGAGAAGTCGTACCCCTTGGACGCGCCGAGCTCGCGCTTTCGGCGCTGGAGCGCGAGGCGAAGGCCGGGCAGATCGTTGCGGTACGGCTCGGGGTCGAGGTCCCAGTACTGCAGTTCCATGGCCAGGCCCTGGAACGTGCGGTCGGGCTTGCCGGTGTACTGCGGGCCCGGGCCGCCGCCGGGCATCAGCATGCGGCAGTGTCCGGTGTCGTAGAGGTCGAACTGGCAGCCGGTGTGGTGCTCGTTCATGACCGGGAGGGTCTGCGGGTGGACGAACGGGAGGTGATAGCTCTCGTTGAAGTTGTCCTGGATGCACTTCCAGTTGAAGTCGCCCTCGAGCGTCACCCAGTGGGTGCGCTTCATGCGCTCCATACGGTAACCGTCGAGCTGCTCGGCGATGGGGCTCAGGTACTCGGCGAGCGACACGCAACCCGGATCCATGTTGATCCACACGAAGCCCCCCCAGGTGTCGCAAGGGACCTCGACGAGGTTGCGCACGCCGCAGGGGCTGCCCTGCGGGAAGTCGTCCTCGTCGTAGACCCAGCGCAGGATGCCGCCGTCGTCGAACCGCCAACCGTGATAGGCGCACGCGAACTGCCCGCCGGCGAGCCGGCCGAGCTCAGCGTGCACGAGCCGGTTCCCACGGTGCTGGCACACGTTGTAGAAGGCGCGGATCCGGGTGTCGGTGCCTCGAACGACCAGGATCGACTCGCGCCCGATCTCGTACGTGAAGTAGTCACCCGGCGAGGGGATCTGGTTCACGAGCCCGGCGATCAGCCAGACCTTTGTCCAGATGCCGTCCCACTCGGCCCGCATGTATTCGTGGCTGTGGTAGCGCTCACCGGTGATCGGCGCCCCGCCCAGTGCGGGTTCGGGCGCCTTGTCCCTGGTGATGCCTCGATGGTCACGCGGCTCGCTCGCGACGTCGGTCATCACGGCTCCTTTCGACGAGCCGATCGTAACAGCCGTTATGCGCGCGCCCGGTCGCTCCCGGCTTCGATCACTCCCGGTAGAGCACCACGTCGCCGACGACGAGCGACACCCCGGTCACCCCGCCGGCGGCGAGCAGCGAGCGGTACCGGACCTCGGCCGGCACCGGCCCGTCCGGCCCGTCGAAGTGGATCGCCACCGAGCCGTTCGGGCGGGCGTTGCGCTCGACCCGGCCGCGCACCTGCCCGTCGAGGACCACCACGCCGTGCATCATCTGGCCGACGGCGATCTCGAGCAGGTGGAGCCGACCCGTCGGGGATCGCACCTGGAAGGCGCGGTACGACTCCGTGGCGAGCTGCAGGACGGCGTCCCACGGCGACGGTGCGGCCGGGGGTGCCATGCCGCAGCCGCCGGCCCGATTCAGCCGGCTCGCTTCGCGAGCCGTTTGGCCGTGCGGCCGGTGGGCTCGAGGTGTCGACCGTCGAGGTCGGCGAGCTCGATCCCACCGTCGAACAACACGCGGTAGCGCAGCCAGTTGAATCCGTTGGCCAGCAGCACACGCCCGGCCGTGCCGGCCGGGACTCCGTCGAGGTCGACCCGGGCGAGCACTCGATCACCCTTGCGAAGCTCGAGCTGGTCCTGGTGCGGGCGGGCGAGCGCGTGTGCGGTCCAGGTCGGCATACGTTCGCATCCTGGCACACCGACCCGTCACCACGCGTACGCCGGCGCCGGCTCGTCGGCGCGGGCGCTGCCTCGCCGCCGCGCGTCGTCGTGCCGGTACACTGCGACCCCTGATGAGAAGCACGCTCGAACCGGTTGAGGGCACCGAAGGGAAGTCCCTCGTCAAGCTGTCCGTCGAGGTCGACGAGGTCGAGTTCGAGCACGAGATCGACACGGCGTTTCGTGCGATCGCCCGGGAGGTGCGCATCCCCGGCTTCCGGCCCGGCAAGGCGCCCCGGCGGATCCTCGAAGCCCGGATCGGTTTGGCTCCGGCGCGCGAGCAGGCGCTGCGCGACGGCATCCCGCAATTCCTGGCTCGGGCCGTGCGCGAGCACGGGGTCGACGTGATCGCTCCGCCGGAGATCGACATCACCGACGGGCACGACGACGGCCCCGTCCGCTTCGCTGCGACCGTCGAGGTCCGGCCGGAGGTGACCGTGCCGGGCTACGGCGGTCTGCGGGTGGAGATCGAGGGCATCGAGGCCACCGACGACGAGGCCGAGGCGCCGATCACCGCCGAGCGCCGCCGACACGGCTCGCTCGAGACGGTCGAGCGGCCGGCGCATGTCGGGGATTTCCTCACGCTCGACATCTCCGGGATGCGCGACGGCGAACCCGTACCGGGTCTCAACGTGGAGGACTGGTCGTACGAACTCGGCCGCGGCTGGATCGCCGTCGACTTCGACGAGCGCCTCACCGGGGCGTCGGCCGGCGAGACGCTGGTGTTCACCACCATCCCGAGCGGCACGACCGACCCGGCGGAGCTCACCGTCGTGGTGCAGCAGGTGCAGGCGCTGTCGCTCCCGGAGCTCTCCGACGACTGGGTGTCCGAGCACGTGGCGACGTTCGACACGGTGGAGGCGTGGCGGGCTGCGGTCCGCCAGCGGGTCGAGGCGGCCAAGGTGTTCCGGGCCCGTCAGGAGCTCGTCGAGCGCGCCGTCGCCGCACTTGCGGATCTCGTCGACGACGAGCCGCCCGCCACGCTGGTCACCGCCGAGGTCCGGGCCCGAGCCCAGGACACCTTCGAGCGGATCCAGCGCCAGGGCCTCAGCGTCGAGCAGTACTTCCAGTTCACCGGCCAGGATCCGGGCCTGTTCACCGCCGGGCTCACCGACGAAGCCACCCGGGCGGTCAAGGCGGACCTCGCGCTGCGGGCCGTCGCCGTGGCCGAGAGCATCGCGGCCGACGACGACGACGTCGAGGCCGAGTACGAGCGGATCGCCCGCCAGGTCGGCCAGAAGCCCGGTCAGGTGCGCAAGGCCTACGAGCGCCAGGACGCCGTGGACGGCCTACGGGCTGAGCTGCGAAAGCGCAAGGCCCTCGAGTGGTTGATCGAGCACGTCGAGATCGTCGATGCATCCGGCGCCGTGATCGAACGATCACGGATCCTGCCGAGCGGTTCGGCGGCCCAACTCGCCGCCGACGACGAGCTCGAAACGACTGTCCCCGTCGACGGCGGTGACGCCGAGTGACGCCCCGACCCCTCACCCCCGGAGGTTCCGGCGTGGATCGCTCCCCGCTGCTCGCACCAGTCCGCAACTACCTCGTGCCCACCGTCGTCGAGCAGACGAACCGGGGCGAGCGGGCCTACGACCTGTACTCGCGGTTGCTCAAAGAGAACATCATCTTCCTGGGCACCCCGATCGACGACACGATCGCGAACCTGGTGTCGGCCCAGCTGCTGCACCTGGAGTCGGAGAACCCCGATCGCGACATCAACATCTACATCAACAGCCCGGGTGGTGACATCACGGCGCTGTTCGCCATCTACGACACCATGCAGTACATCCGCAACGACATCGCCACGATCTGCTTCGGTCAGGCGGCGTCGGCGGCGGCGGTGCTGCTCGCGGCGGGCACCAAGGGCAAGCGACTCGCCCTGCCGCACGCCCGGGTGTTGCTGCACCAGCCCTACGCACAGACGGGCTACGCCCAGGCCTCCGACATCGAGATCGCGGCCCGGGAAATCCTCCGGATGCGCGACCTGCTCGAAGGGATCCTGGCCGACCACACCGGTCAGCCGATCGAACGGATCCACAAGGACACCGATCGTGACTTCGTGATGTCCGCGGAGGAAGCCAAGGACTATGGCATCATCGATCAGGTGATCTTGGCCCGCAACGTCGTCGATACCAGCGGCCCGATCAAGTAGGCCAGGGAGCGTCCGGCGATGGCGAAGTTCGGTGACTCGGGCGAGCTGCTGAAGTGCTCGTTCTGTGGGAAATCCCAGAAGCAGGTCAAGAAGCTGATCGCTGGTCCCGGCGTCTACATCTGCGACGAATGCATCGACCTGTGCAACGAGATCATCGAAGAGGAGTTGGCCGAAACCAACGAACTCCGGTTCGACGAACTCCCCAAGCCGCGTGAGATCTACCAATTCCTGAACGAGTACGTGATCGGGCAGGACGGGGCGAAGAAGCGTCTCGCCGTAGCTGTGTACAACCACTACAAGCGCGTGCAGTTCCAGGCATCGCACGGGCCGGGCCACAACGAGGTCGAGCTCGCAAAGTCCAACATCCTGATGCTCGGCCCGACCGGCTGCGGCAAGACGTACCTGGCGCAAACGCTCGCCCGAATGCTGAACGTGCCATTTGCGATCGCCGACGCCACGGCGCTGACCGAGGCGGGCTACGTCGGCGAGGACGTCGAGAACATCCTGCTCAAGCTGATCCAGGCCGCCGACTACGACGTGAAGAAGGCCGAGACCGGGATCATCTACATCGACGAGATCGACAAGATCGCCCGCAAGAGCGAGAACCCGTCGATCACGCGGGATGTATCGGGCGAAGGGGTCCAGCAGGCGCTGCTGAAGATCCTCGAGGGCACGGTGGCATCGGTGCCGCCGCAGGGCGGGCGCAAGCACCCGCACCAGGAGTTCATCCAGATCGACACGACGAACATCCTGTTCATCTGCGGGGGCGCATTCGCCGGGCTCGAGAAGATCATCGAAAACCGCATCGGGCACAAAGGCGTGGGGTTCGCGGCGCAGATCCGCTCGATGCACGAGCGCGACAACGGCGCGCTGTTCCAGCAGGTGTTGCCGGAGGATCTGCTGAAGTTCGGACTCATTCCCGAGTTCGTTGGGCGACTGCCCGTGGTCGCCGTCGTCCAGAACCTCGATCGCGAGGCGCTGGTGCGGATCCTCGTGGAGCCGAAGAACGCGCTCATCAAGCAGTACCGGAAGTTCTTCGAGTTCGAAGACGTCGAGCTCGACCTCACCGACGATGCCCTCGACGCCGTGGCCGAACAGGCCCTACTGCGCGGCACCGGGGCCCGTGGACTGCGGGCGATCCTCGAAGAAGTCCTGCTCAACACGATGTACGACCTGCCGGGCCGTAGCGACATCGGTCGGGTCGTGATCGACGCGAAGACCGTGCGGGAGAAGGTGAACCCCACGCTCCTGCCTCGCGAGGCGCAGCGGGTGAACCGGCCGCGTCGCGCGGCGTCGTGAGCGCACGAGCGCTGCGATCGCCGGTCTGAGGATTTCGAGGCGTGGACTACACCGCCGCACTCGCGTACCTCGACGAGCACATCAACCTCGAGCGACTGCTGGCGGGCACTCGGGCCGACGTGCCCTCGCTCGACCGCATGCGCCGGCTGTGCTCGGCGATGGGGGATCCTCAGCACGCTCAGCCGGTGATCCATCTCACGGGGACGAACGGCAAGGGCTCGACGACGCAGCTCGTGACGCAGCTCTTGCTCGCCCAGGGTCTGAGCGTGGGTACCTTCACGAGCCCGCACCTGGACTGGGTGAACGAGCGGCTGTGCCGCAACGGCGAGCCGATCAGCGACGAGGAGTTCGCCGAACAGGTCGCGGCGCTCGCCGACCTCGAGGGCATCACCGGCGTGCGGCCGAGCTGGTTCGAACTGCTGGCAGCCGCAGCATTCCGATGGTTCGCCGACGTGGCGGTCGACGTCGCAGTGGTCGAGGTCGGGATGCTGGGCCGGTGGGACGCCACCAACGTCGCCGATGGGACGGTTGCGGTCGTGACCAACATCGCGCTCGACCACACCGAGTACGCGGGTCCGACCCGGGCGCACATCGCTGCGGAGAAGGCCGGCATCATCAAGCCGGGTTCGACGCTGGTGCTCGGCGAGCGCGACCCGGACCTGTTCGAGGTGTTCGCCGGGGAACGGCCGGCTGCGATCGCGTGGGCGGGGGAGCACTTCGAGGTGCTCAACAACCAGCTGGCGCTCGGCGGCCGCCTGCTCGACCTGCGCACGCCTCAGGCGCTGTACCGGGAGCTCTACCTACCCCTGCACGGGGCACACCAGGGCGAGAATGCGGTCGTTGCCTTGTGCGCCGTCGAGGCGTTCTTCGACGCACCGCTCGCGCTCGACGTGGTGCAGGAGGCGTTCGCGGCCGCTCGCATGCCCGGCCGGTTCGAGGTGCTCGGCCACCAGCCGCTGGTGATCGTCGACGGCGCGCACAACCCCGCCGGGGCCGACGTCTGCGCGTCGGTGCTCGCCGAGGATTTCGACCCGGCGGGCGACAAGCACCTCGTGGTCGGGATGCTGCGCAGCCGCGATCCGGTCGAGATGCTCGAAGCGCTGCGGGCCGAGGAGTTCGCGTCGGTGGTGTGCTGCACTCCACCGTCGCCACGGGCGCTACCGGCCGCCGAGCTCGCTGATGCAGCGCGCCGACTCGGTCTGGAATCGGTCGAGGCGTTCGACGATGTGGCCGCCGCCTGCGATGTCGCGTTGCGTCGGGCCGGGCCCGACGATGCGGTACTGGTCGCCGGCTCGCTGTACGTCGTGGCTGCGGCCCGCCGGCACCTCCGCGTCGTACTGCCCTGACCGTTGCGCGACCCGTCGGGTCGCGTAGCCTGCCGACCCGCTATGGCCGATCGCACCCTTGTCCTGTTGAAGCCCGACGCCGTCGAACGCGGCCTGGTCGGCGAGATCCTCTCCCGCTTCGAACGCAAGGGCCTCCGACTCGTTGCGCTCGACCTGCGCAGCCTCGACGCCGACACCCTCGACCGGCACTACGCCGAACACGTCGGCAAGGGGTTCTACGCCGACCTGGTCGCCTTCATGTCACGCGGGCCGGTCGTGGCCCTGGTCCTGGAGGGCCCCGAGGACACCTGGGAGGTCGTGCGGTCGATGATGGGCGCCACCAACCCGCGCAAGGCGGCACCGGGCACCATCCGCGGTGACCTCGGGATCCTGTTCACGGAGAACCTCGTGCACGGTTCGGACGGGCCGGAATCGGCGCAACGGGAGATCGGGATCTTCTTCCCCGGGCTCTGATGGCCCGTGGGAGGAGTCGGGTAGGGTTTTCGAATCCACCCGGGCGGCCGTTCGGAGGGAGACCCATGGCCGGTAGCAACCCACTCAGTCTCGGCCGCGATATGGCGGTCGATCTGGGCACAGCGAACACGCTGATCTACGTGCGGGGCCAGGGCATCGTGCTCGACGAGCCCTCGGTGGTCGCCGTGAACGTACGAGACGGTCGTCCCCTGGCGGTCGGTCTGGAAGCCAAACGGATGATGGGCCGCACCCCGAGCCACATCCAGGCCATCCGGCCGCTGAAGGACGGGGTCATCGCGGATTTCGACATCTGCGAAAAGATGCTCCGCTACTTCATCCAGAAGGTCCATCGCAGCCGCTTCGCCAAGCCCCGCATGGTGATCTGCGTGCCATCGGGCATCACGCCGGTCGAGCAGCGTGCGGTGAAGGATGCCGCCGAGTACGCCGGAGCCCGCAAGCCGGCGTACATCATCGAAGAGCCGATGGCGGCGGCCATCGGTGCCGGCCTCCCCGTCCAGGACCCGGCCGGCAACATGATCGTCGACATCGGCGGCGGCACCACCGAGGTCGCCGTGATCTCGCTCGGTGGCATCGTCGCCAGCCAGTCCGTGCGCGTCGCCGGCGACGAGCTCGACGAGGCGATCATCAACTACGTGAAGAAGGAGCACTCGCTCGCCCTCGGGGAACAGACCGCCGAGGAGGTCAAGTTCGCCATGGGGTCGGCATGGCCGCTGCAGGAGGAGCTCACGGCCGAGATACGTGGGCGCGATCTGTTGAGCGGTCTGCCCAAGACCGTCGTCGTGTCCTCCCAGGAGATCCGCGAGGCGCTCCTGGAGCCGGTGACGACCATCGTCGATGCCGTGAAGGCCACGCTCGACCGCACGCCGCCGGAACTGGCGGCCGACATCATGGAGCAGGGCATCACGATCACCGGGGGCGGCGCGCTGCTCACGGGCCTCGACGTGCGCCTGGCCCACGAAACGGGTATGGCGATCCACATCGCCCGCAACCCGTTGCACTCGGTGGCGATCGGGTCAGGGCAGACGCTCGAGCATTTCGAGGCGTTGAGCCGCGTGCTGTACCGCGGCCAGGACGGGTAGCCGCAGGTCGTGGCGCTGCCCACCCCCGGCCCGAGCCGGCGCACGATCATCGTGCTCGCGCTGCTGTCGATCACGCTCATCACCGTCGACCTGCGTGGAAGCGAGCTGATCGACGGGTCGCGAGCGGCGACCACGGAGCTCACGTCGCCGCTCGCGGGCTTCTTTCGATTCCTCGCCCGACCGGCGGTCAACGCCTGGAACGGGGTGCGCTCCTACGAGGAGCTCGAGCTCGAGAACGCGCAGCTGCGAGACAAGGTCGAAGCACAGGAAGGCGCAGCGATCGCCGCCGAGGCGAAATCGCAGCTGTACGACGAACTGAAGGCAGTGGCCGGGCTCGACCTGCTCGGTAACTACCCGTACGTGACGGCTCAGGTCGTCGGCGAGCCGGCGTCCAACCTGCAGCTCGCCGTCGAGATCGACAAGGGCGCGCGCGACGGGCTTGCTCCCGGCATGCCGGTGGTGACCGCCGGTGGCCTGGTCGGTCGGTTGTCGCAGGTGACCCCGACGCACAGCTTCATCCGCATGCTCTACGACCCCCAGATCGGTGTGCCCGCCAAGATCATCGGCACCCGCCGGCCGGCGCCCGGCGCAACGACCACGCCGACTGCGACCACGACGATCCCGCCGAGCGCCACCACGACCGCTGCACCGAGCAGCCCGACGTCGTCGACGGCTGGGGCCGAGACCGACGACCCGTCGGCCGAGACCACCGTTCCCGCAACGACGACCACCACGGTTCCGCCGAAGAGCGTGCTCGACACGGGTCTGTTGAAGGGGCAGGGCTACGACCGGCCGTTGGCGGTCGATCTCGTCGGGGCGGGGGAGAGCGTCGCCGTCGGGGACGCAGTCACCACCTATGCCTCGTCGGGGTCACTGTTTCCCGAGGACATCCCGATCGGCCGGGTCAAGACGGTGCGGCCGCGGCCCGGCTCGACCTACCTCGACGTGCTGGTCGAACCGATCGCTGATCTCAAGCGCCTCAGCTTCGTACGCGTGATTAAGTACTCGCCCACCGCAGGCGGGTGACGGCGATGGCCGTCGTAGAGCGGCCCTTGGTCCGGGCTGCGGTGGTCCTCCCGATCCTGTTCGGGTTGCAGGTGTCCATCGCCGCGGCGATCCGCCCGTTCGGCGTCGCCGGCGACCTGTTCCTGGCCTGTTCCATCACCGCCGGCCTGATCGGTGGGCCGGTGCGCGGGGCCCGCTACGGGTTCGGTCTGGGGTTGCTCACCGACCTCGTCACCCGGCTTCCGTTCGGGATGGGCGCGCTCACCGGCGCGCTCGTCGGCTACTTCGTCGGGCTGGTGCCCGTTGGTGCACAGTCCACCCGGCGCGCCTACGTAACGGTGGTGGCGGTCGCGACCGCTGCGGCGTCGCTGTTCGCGTCCGTGCTGGCGATCCTGTTCGGACGCGACGACCTCGCCGGGACCGGGCTGGTCCGAATCACGCTGGTCATGGCCCTGCTGCACGCCGTGGTGGCCCTTCCGCTGCGGGCCGTTGGACGCTTCGTATTGCTGCCGGACCTGATCGATCGGCATTGAGCGGCCGCTCGCCGCGCCACGAGCGACGCCGACCGCTGAGCGCCAGGTGACGATCCGATGACGGCGACGCAGGTGCGCAGTGGGGAAGAATGGCCCTGTGCGAGCGGAGACCAGCGCCTGGCGGTTGAGCGTGCTCGGGTTGGTCGTCGTCGTGTTGTTCGGAGCCCTGTTCACCCGGTTGTGGTTCCTGCAGGTCGCAGCCGATCCGACCCTGGAGCAACGGCTTGCGGAGGTCAAGACCCGGCGGGTCATCCTCCCGGCCACGCGGGGCCGGATCCTCGACCGGGACGGCCGGATCCTCGCCGACAACCGCCCGTCGATCAACGTCTCGGTCGATCGCGAGGTGTATCGGCGCAGCGCCGACCGAGCGGCGCTCTTCGAACGGCTGTCCCCGCTGGTCGGCGCGACCGTGGAGGAGCTCGAGGAGCGCTGGAATGACGTCAACATCGATCCGCTCCTGCCGGTTCCCGTCGCCGAAGGAGTCGACGAACCGACGGCGATCTGGCTGAAGGAACGTGCGGAGGATTATCCCGGGGTCGAGGTCGAGGAAGGCTTCCAACGCCGCTACCCCTACGCCCCGATCGGTAGCCACGTGGTCGGCTATCTGGGAAAGCTCGACGGTAACGAGTTCCGGGAACTGCGCGTGAAGGGCTACCGGCTGTCGGACTCGGTGGGCAAGGCCGGTATCGAGCGGTCGTTCGAGGAGGACCTGCGGGGTAAACCGGGTTGGGTCGAGTACGAGATCGATGCGACGGGCCGGCCGCTACGGCTCGTCGCCCAGCAGGATCCGGTGCCCGGCAACGATGTGATGCTCACGATCGATCTCCGCCTGCAGCAGTACGCGGAGCAGATCCTGCAGGTCGGTCTCGAGCGGCGGCGTCTCGTGCGTCCGTGCGTGAAGGAGAACCGCTTCGACGAGGAGTGCACCGTCCCGAAGAACGCGTTCCGGGCGCCGGCCGGCACCAGCGTGGTCCAGGACCCGCAGACCGGCGAGATCCTCGCGATGGCCTCGAATCCGCCTTTCGACAACCGCTGGTTCACGGCACCGCTACCCACGAAGCTGTTCGATGCGGTGTTCAAGGCCCGCGACCCGAAGGACAAAGAGGCGATCCGCAACAAGTACCCGGCGCTGCTCAACTACGCGATCCAGGGCACGTACCAGATCGGCTCGACCATGAAGCTGTTCACGAGCATGGCGGCCCTGAAGTACCTGCCATCGGGAAGTCCGGGCAAGGTACCCGGGACGCCGGGGTTCAGCGCCGAGGACACGTATCTCGACGTCGGACGTTGGCTCCTGCCGGGCTGTGCCCCTGACGAGCCGGGCGGGTGTACTCGTCGGAACGCAGGCGGCACGGTGTACGGGGAGCGCAATCTCGAAGAGGCGATGATCGTCTCGGTCGACACGTTCTTTTACGAATTGGCGTCTCGGATGTACGACGAGACGGTCAAGGGCACCCAGCCCCAGCAGACGGTGCTGGCCGAGTTCGGGATGGCCAACCGCCCGCTCGGTATCGACCTCCCCTTCGAGCAGGAGGGCCTTATCCCGACCGCGGCGATCAAGCGGTCGCTCGCGGACAAGGGTGCCATCCCGAAGTCCCAGGGCCGGGACTTCTTCCGCGGCGATGCGGTCAATCTGGCGATCGGGCAGGGCCTCGTCGGGGTGACCCCGTTGCAGCTCGTGTCCGGGTACTCGACGTTCGCGAACGGGGGCACGCTGTACCGACCCTTGATCGCACGGGCGGTGCTGGCGCCGGGGCTGCCGAAGAAGGGGAGCGGGGTGCTCGACCTGAGCGGCGCGGCGGCCAAGGTGGTGCGGGAGTACAAGCCTGAGGTCAAGGGCGCAGTCGAGATCCCGGCGTCGATGCGCGAGCCGTTGATGGCCGGCCTGCAGGGGGCGTTGTTCGACCGGGTCGAAGGTGGGTTCCAGGGCACCGCGCTGGGCGCCTGGGAGAGCTATCCCTACCGAGACCTGTTCCCGGTCGCCGGCAAGACCGGCACCGCCCAGACGAAGTTCGTCGCGCTCACCGCCGAACAGCTCGCGAACAAGGAGAAGGAGCCCGACTTCTCCGAATACGACCGGTCGCTGTTCGCCGCCTTCGGGGGCCAGAGCCTCGACAAGCCGGAGTTCACGGTGGTGACGGTGATGGAGGAGGCGGGATTCGGTGGTCAGGCCGCTGCGCCGGTGACCAAGTGCATCTTCGAGAAGCTGGCCGTCGAGTCGTTCAAGAAGGACAAGCCGGCGATGCTCGGCGGGCTTGCCGACGTTAGCCCGACGGCCGGTGAGCTCGACCGCAGCACGCTCCAGGCCGCCATCCTGCCCCGTCTCAGCGACGACACGGGCTGCCTCGACTACCGGGACATCACGGGGAGCCGCGACTGATGGCGATCGTGCACTACGGCCCCGGAAGCGATGCGATCGGGGGGCGCCCGACGCTGTTGAGCCCCTTCCGTCGGGTCGACTGGACGCTGCTCGCGTTGACGTTGGGACTGATCGGCGTGGGCCTCGTGTCGATCTACGGGGCGACCGCTCCACGCCGTGAGCTGCTGGGGCTCGAGCCGACGTACTGGGTCGAGCGCCAGGTGATCTCGGTGAGCGTGGGTCTCGTCGGGATGCTGGTGGTGATGGCGATCGACTACCGGTCCCTGCGGCGGTTGGTGCCGTTGGTGTTCGTCGGTTCACTGGTGCTCCTCGCCGGACTGTTCGTTGCGGGAACCGATATCAACGGGGCCCGCGCTTGGTTTGAGGCCGGTGGCTTCCAGCTGCAACCTTCGGAGTTCGCCAAGGTCGCGCTCATCCTGACCCTGGCGGCGTACGCCGCCGGCGAGCGGGGCGAGCCGCTGCCGTACCACCGGTTCGTCAAGAGCCTGTTGCTCGCCGGTCTCCCGTTGGTGCTCATCATCGGCCAGCCGGATTTCGGTACCGCCTCGGCGATGGTGGCGAGCGTCATGGGCCTGCTGCTCGTCGCCCGGGCCAAGTTGCTCCACATCGTGCTGATCTCGGCCTTGGCCGTCGCGTCGGCTGTCGCCGTGGTCACGACCGACACCCTGGCGAGCTACCAGCAGGATCGTCTGACGTACTTCCTTGACCAGGAGGAGACGAAGGCCAACGCCGATCTCATCCGGCAGGTGAAGTTCTCGAAGCAGGCGATCACCCTCGGCCGGGTGACGGGATCGGGCTTCGGCGAGGGCGTGCTCACCAACCGTGGCGACGTTCCCGAGCAGCGCACCGACTTCATCTTCTCGGCCATCGCCGAGCAGTTCGGGCTCGTCGGCGCATCGGCAGTACTGGGGCTGTTCCTGCTGCTCGTCCTTCGCGTCCTTCGCATCGCCCAGCTCGCCGAGGACCCCATGGGGGCGCTGATCGCCGGCGGGGCCGTGGCGCTCGTGTCGTGGCACGTGTTCCAGAACGTCGCAATGAACATGGGCATCATGCCGGTGACCGGCATCCCGCTGCCCATGGTGTCCTACGGCGGCTCGTCCACGATCGCGTTCCTGCTCCTGCTCGGCCTGGTCCAGAGCGTCCACATGCGACGGGTCGCATGAGTCCGTCCCGGTACCGGAACCCCGCAGCAGGTAACCTCTCGCCCCCATGACGACCGCCGCTTCCCCCTCGCTGTGGCCCCGTCTCGAACCGTTGCTCGCTCGTGTCGCCAAGCCGGCCCGGTACATCGGGTGCGAGGTCGGCGCCACAACCCCCCGCCACGACCCCGCCAAGGTGTCCTGGCTCCTGGTCTACCCCGACACCTACGAGATCGGCCTCCCGAATCAGGGCCTGCAGATCCTCTACGAGATCCTCAACGAACGCGACGATGCGGTCGCCGAGCGCTCCTACGCGCCTTGGCTCGATCTCGACGCCGAGTTGCGCAGGGCCGGCCTGCCGTTGTTCTCGGTCGACACCCATCGGCCGGCTGGCTCGTTCGACCTGTTGGCGTTCAACTTGTCGGCCGAGCTCGTCTTCACCAACCTGTTGAACTGCGTCGACCTCGCCGGAGTACCGGTTCGCTCGGAGGATCGCCGGCCCGAGCATCCGATCGTGTGCGCCGGCGGTCATGCCACGTTCAACCCCGAACCGCTCGCCGACTACGTCGACGTGTTCGTGATCGGCGAGGGGGAGGAGGTGGTCGCCGAGATCACCGACGTCGTGCGGGCCTGGAAGGCCGCCGGGCGCACCGAGGGCAGCCGGGAGCAGGTGCTGCGGGCACTCGCAGCGGTTCCCGGCGTCTACGTGCCGTCCATGTACGACGTCGACTACGACGGTCCCCGCCTCGTCTCGGTCAGCCCGCGCTACCCCGACGTGCCGACCCGAGTGGACAAGCGGGCCGTCGCCGACCTCGCTGAGTGGCCGTATCCCAAGCAGCAGCTCGTGCCCCTCACCGAGGTCGTCCACGACCGATTGAACGTCGAGGTGTTCCGGGGTTGTACCCGAGGGTGTCGCTTCTGCCAGGCGGGCATGATCACCCGCCCGGTGCGCGAACGCCCGGCCGACCAGGTGCGCACGATGGTGCGTGACGGGCTGCGGCGCAGCGGGTACGACGAGGTGGCGCTCACCTCGCTGTCCACCGCCGACTTCTCCGGTATCGAGCGGGTGGTCGCCGACACGGTCTCGGACCCCACGGCGTGCGGCCAGGTGTCGGTCAGCCTTCCGTCGCTCCGGGTGGATGCGTTCACGGTGGGTGTCGCTGCGCAGGTGTCCAAGGCTCGCCGCACGGGGTTGACCTTCGCCCCCGAGGCCGGGTCCTGGCGGCTGCGGACGGTGATCAACAAGCTGATCACCGAGGAGGACCTGTACGGCGCGGTCGAGTCGGCGTACTCGCAGGGCTGGTACCGGATGAAGCTCTACTTCCTGACGGGCCTGCCCACCGAGACCGATGACGACACCCGCGGCATCGTCGAGCTGGGCCGCAACTGCGTGGAGATCGGCCGCCGCCATACCAAGCGGGCGTCGGTGACGGTGAGCGTCGGTGGGTTCGTACCCAAGTCGCATACGCCGTTCCAGTGGTTCGGGCAGAACACGGTCGCCGAGCTGCAGCGCAAGATCGGCGTGCTGCGCGATTCGGCCCGCAAAGCTCGCGGGGTGGAGCTGAAGTGGCACGACCCACGCGCGTCCCTCGCAGAGGGGATCGCCTCGCGCGGGGACCGACGGATCGGTCGGGTCATCGAACGGGTGTGGCGGGAAGGTGGCACGTTCCAGGAGTGGAGCGAGTGCTTCCGCCTCGAACGGTGGACCGACGCCATGGCGGCCGAGGGCCTCTCGGTCGACTGGTACGTCCACCGGCACCGCACCGAGGACGAGGTGCTGCCGTGGGAGCACGTGTCGGCCGGTCTCCACAAGGACTTCCTCTGGCAGGACTGGCAGGCGGCCCTCGCCGGTTCGGGGCTCGAGGACTGCCGCTGGATTCCGTGCTACGACTGCGGAGTCTGTACGGGGTACGGGATCGAACACGTGGTCGCGTCGCCCACGCCGCCGGCGGGTGGCAGCCAAGGCACCGGCCAGGATCTCGGCCGGGGCAGCGAGGTTCCGGTTCGGCTGCAGATCCGCCGTCCCGACCCGGTCGGCGCAGGCTGAGGTGCGGGTCCGGATCCGATTCACGAAACTCGGCAAGGTGCGCTTCACCAGCCACCGCGACGCCGCACGGATCTGGGAGCGGGCCTGCCGCCGGGCCGAATTGCCCGTGGCCTACAGCGTCGGGTTCTCGCCCCGGCCCCGGTTGCACTTCGGGCTCGCGCTGTCCACCGGTCACGAGAGCCTGGCGGAGTACCTCGACGTCGATCTCGAGGACGGCCGGGCGGCTGGGATCGACGTGGATGGATTGCCCGCAGCGGTGAGCGCCATGCTTCCCGACGGGATGGTCGCCCAGCGGGCGACGGTGATCCCGCCGGGCACGCCGTCGCTTCAGGAGGCCGTGACGGCCTGCACGTGGCGCATCGACGTCGCCGACACCACCCCCGCGGCCGTCGGCGCCGCGCTCGAGGCCTTCCTCGCCGCTGAGGTCGTCCTGATCGATCGCGAGCGAAAGGGCGAGCGCTCGACCGACGACATCCGTCCGGCCGTCCTCGCCGCCGAGGTGGACGGTGCCGTCGAACTGCCCGACGGCCGGGCGGGCGCCCGCCTGGTGGTCGAGTTGGCGACGGTCGGCCGGTCGTTGCGGCCGGCCGAATTCGTCGGTGCGCTCGTGCCCGTCGACCCCGACGTGCGGGTGCTTCGCACCCATCAATGGATCGATGCCGGTGGCGCGCGACGGGAACCGATCCCGCTCGCTGCGACGCCGGCCGGTGCCGGGCGCAAGGCGCCCGCAGGAGGAGCGCCATGACGGACCTTCCCGACGATTCGGCGCTCGCCCCAGCGGCCGGTGGTCCCGGGGCCGGTCCGGACGTGTCCGAGGGGACCGCCGCTGGCGGGAGTGCATCGGCGGCTGCAAAGCGGCGCCGACGCGGCTCACGGGGTGGGCGGGGCCGCTCACAGCGCCGTAGCGGCGGTGACGTCCCCTCCGGCAACGATGCGCCGGAGCTCGACGATGTCATCGAGCGGGAGGCCGCCGCAGCGGCGGATGGCTCGACGCGGCCCCCGCAGTCGGCCCGGCCACCTCGCCCGAAGCGGTCGGCAGCGCCGGACCATTCGGTGCAGCCCGAGCTGCCCGACCCGCCGCTCGAGGGCAAGGTCCGCGACGCCGCCGTGGCCGACCAGGTCCTGGTGCGACGGCCCCGCATCGGCGATTCCCGCCCGGCACCACCCGTGGCCCGCCCGGTCGCCGAGGCATCACCTTCGCCCCGTGCCAAAGACCGCTCGACGGGTTCGAGGGCGTCACGGCGAGGCGGTGCGGCCCAGCGGGGCACGAGCTCGGCCGAGTTCGCTGACCGGCCAGGTCGCAGTCCCCGGCGGGTGGAGGTGGAACCCCCGAAACCCAAGGAACGCAACGGCCGCCCGGTGGGTCGGTACCTGATGTGTGTGCACAGTCGGCCCGAGCTCACGCAGATCGCCGTGCTCGAGGGCCGCAGCCTCATCGAGCACTACGTGAGCCACGCCGCCGATGACGTGTCGCAGATCCACGGAAACATCTACGTCGGGCGGGTGCAGAACGTGCTGCCGGGCATGGAGGCGGCGTTCATCGACATCGGGACGCCCAAGAACGCCGTGCTGTACCGGGGCGACGTGCAGTACGACGCCGAGGACATCGTCGAGGGTGGCAAGGGCGGTGCGAAGAACCTCCGCATCGAGCAAGTCCTCAAGTCCCGGCAGCTCATCACCTGCCAGGTGACCAAGAACCCGATTGGCGCCAAGGGTGCCCGTCTCACCCAGGAGGTGTCGCTCCCCGGCCGGTTCGTGGTCCTGATCCCGAACTCCCGCACGTACGGCATCTCCAAGCGGCTGCCCGACGAGGAGCGTCGGCGGCTCCGCTCGCTGCTCGACAAGGTCAAACCTGCCGAGCACGGGGTGATCGTGCGTACCGCAGCGCAGGCTGCCCCCGAGGACGAGCTGCGACGTGACGTCGAACGGTTGCTCGAGCAGTGGAACCGCATCGAGGCCGCCGCCCGTCGGGCGAGTGGGCCGACGCTGCTCTACAAGGAACCCGACATGGCCGTCCGGGTGATCCGGGAGGAGTTCAACGACGAGTATCGGGGGGTGGTCATCGATGATCGATCGCTCTTCGAGGAGGTCCACGGTTACGTGGCGTCGATCAGTCCCAGCCTCGCCGACCGGGTGGAGTTCTACGACGCCGAGGCCGAGGGTCTTCCGCTGTTCGAGCGCCACCACGTCCACGAGCAGCTGCACAAGGCGCTCGACCGCAAGGTCTGGCTGCCGTCCGGCGGTTCGCTGATCATCGAGCACACCGAGGCGCTGACGGTCATCGACGTGAACACCGGCAAGAACGTCGGCTCCACGAACCTCGAAGAGACCGTTTACCGCAACAACCTCGAGGCTGCCGAGGAGATCGCCAAGCAGCTGCGCCTGCGCGACATCGGCGGGATCATCGTCATCGATTTCATCGACATGGAGCTGAAGGAGAACCGCCACGCCGTCGTGGGCCGGTTCCGCCAGGAGCTGGCGCGCGACAAGACCCGTACGCAGGTGTTCGACATCTCCGAACTCGGGTTGGTCGAGATGACCCGCAAGCGGATCGGGGAAGGCCTGCTCACCGAGTTCGCCGATCCCTGCCCGCACTGCGAGGGCCGGGGCGTCGTCGTCGATCACTCCCTGATCGCTGGTTCCTGATAAGCTCGCCCCTCGCTATGTACGCAGTGATCGCCACAGGTGGCAAGCAGGAACGAGTCGCCGAAGGTCAGCGGCTGAACGTCGAGAAGCTGTCGGCTGCCGAAGGTGAGGAGGTCAGCTTCACCCCGGTGCTCGTGGTGGACGGCGATGTCGTCCTTGCCACACCGGCCGAACTGGCCGGCGCCTCGGTAGCCGGCCGAGTGGTCGGTGCCGCCAAGGGGCCGAAGATCAACGGCTTCACCTACAAGCGGCGCACCAACCAGCGGCGGCGCTTCGGGCACCGTCAGCACTACACCGTCGTCGAGATCACCCGGATCGCCCGGGGCTGAGGAGGGCGTCATGTCGAAGACCAAGGGCGGCGGTTCCACCCGCAACGGGCGCGATTCGAACGCACAGCGCCTCGGGGTGAAGGTGTTCTCCGGGCAGGAGATCTCGGCGGGCGGGATCATCGTGCGACAGCGCGGCACGCGTTTTCACCCGGGCCACAACGTGGGCATCGGCGGCGATGACACGCTGTTCGCCACGGCGAACGGCGTCGTGCAGTTCGGCGAGCGCAAGGGCCGCCGGATCGTCGACGTCGTCGCACCGGCTTGATCGATTGCGTCCGTCGACGCGTCCGGGTTCTGACGGCGCGATCAGGGCGTGCCGATACCCCGGGGCAACTGCGAGCGCGGCCAGTCGAGCAACCGCACCGCCTCCTGGCAGGCGAAGCGGTCGGTCATCCCGCCGACGTAGGTCACCGCTGCCCGGTACGCCTCCGGGGTGCCGGCTGCGAACGCGCCCCGGCTCGGAGGCAGCAGGTTCGGTCGGTCGGCAAAGGCCTCGACGAGGGCCTGGAGCACGGCGATGACCGCCCGGGCTTGGGACACCGAGGCCGGGCGCAGGTAGATGTGCTCGTAGTCGAAGCGGCGAAAGGCGGCCAGGGCATCGGCGAGCTCGGCGCTCATCGCGATCGCGCCCAGCGAGGCCGACGTGTCCACGAGGGAATCGATGAACGCGCCGATCTGCTGGCTCCGGCGCCGGCCGCATCGTTCGGCAACGTCTGCCGGCAGTTGATCGAGCGTGACGATCCCGGCGGCGACCGCGTCCTCGAAGTCGTGGCAGACGTAGGCGATGCGATCGGCCCAGGACACCACCTCGCCCTCCGCGGTGGCCGGGGCCGGACGTGACCAGGAATGGTTCCGGATGCCGTCGAGTGTCTCGACGCAGAGGTTGAGCGGGGGCAGCACGACGTCGGCACCCCAGACGGCGTGGTCGTACCCGCCCTCGACGTAGGGCGACAGGGCGTCTTCGCTGGCGTGCCCGCCGGGACCGTGGCCGCAGTCGTGCCCGAGGGCGATCGCCTCGGTGAGTGCCACGTTCAGCCCGAGGCCGCGAGCCGCGGCCGACGCGATCTGCATCACCTCGAGCGCATGGGTGAGCCGGGTGCGCTGATGGTCGTCGGGGAACACAAAGACCTGGGTCTTGCCGGCGAGGCGACGGAAGGCCGTGGCGTGGAGGATGCGGTCCCGGTCGCGCTCGAAACACGTGCGGTACGGGCAGGGCTCCTCCGCGAGGGCGCGGTTGCCGGCGCCTGACGCCGGTGTGGCCCGAAAGCCCAGTAGTGCCTCGCGCTCCTCGCGCCGCACGGCGTTGCCGGGTTGGCCCGCGACGGGGCTGTCGGCGTGGGCCACCCGGAAGCGGGCGTGCTCGTGACCGTGCATGGTCGAGGCCCAGCGAGCGATCCGATCCGCCACGCGACGCACGCTATCGGCGGGGTGCGGCATCGAACCGGTAGCGTTTGCGGTCCCATGAGCGGGTTCGTCGACGAATGCGGTCTCAACGTGCGGGGCGGTGACGGCGGTGCGGGCTGCGTCGCGTTCCGGCGGGAAGGGCCGGTCACCAAAGGTGGCCCGAATGGGGGTGACGGGGGCAAGGGCGGCGACGTCTGGGTGGTGGCCGACCGAAACGTGGCGTCGTTGTTGGCCTATCGGGACCATCCGCACCGGCGGGCGTCGAACGGCGTCCATGGCAAGGGCAAGGACATGCACGGCCGGGCGGGGACCGACGAGCTCGTCTCCGTCCCGGAGGGCACCGTCGTGCGCGATCTGTACACCGGCGAGGTGCTCGCCGATCTCGTCCGCCACGGCGACCGGTGGATGGCCGCAGCGGGCGGCCGTGGTGGGCGGGGCAACGCCAAGTTCCTGTCGAACCGTCGCCGGGCGCCCGATTTCGCAGAGCAGGGTGAGCATGGCGAGGAGCGCTGGCTCCGGCTCGAGATCAAGCTGATGGCCGACGTGGCCCTCGTCGGCTTTCCCAATGCGGGGAAGTC
>JBEIFW010000023.1:0-27262 GCA_040382215.1 Acidimicrobiales bacterium | reverse complement strand
TCGTCGGCGCCGTGGTCGCCGGCTTCGTCGGCGCCACGGTGGTCGGCGCCGTGGTCGCCGGCGACGTGGGCGCAGTGGACGTGGGCGCAGTGGACGTGGACGACGCGGCGGTGGGCGGGATCGTCGTCGTCAGGGTCGGGGGCGTGTCGAGCACGACCTCGACGGCGCCGCGCGCCGGCCAACGCCGGCCGGCCGAATCGATGCCCCGGGCGGTGACGACACCGGCGGCGGCCTCCGTCGTGGCGACGAAGGTCGGCGGGCGGTTCGACGTGGCGATCACCTCGCCCTCGAGCAGGTACTCCACCCGGGTGAAACTGCCGGTCGCCCCGACGGCCGAGAGCCGCAACGGGGCGCCCGGTTCGGCGGGGCAGCATCCCTCGACGACCACCCGGAACGTGTCGTCGGCCGCCGGGCCGCCGGTGCCGATCTCGACGGGCGGGCTGGCGGTCACCCGGCCGTCGGCGGTGCGCACCAGCACGTTGAGCACGTGGTCGCCTGAGCCGAGCGTCGGCACGGTCAGTTCCCACGGGGCGGCGTCGAGCGAGCCGAGCAGCACTCCGTCACGCCGGAACTCCACCCGCACGACGGCGACCTCGAACCCGGTGACCAGCGCCGTGAGCGTGCGCGAGCCGTCCCGGCGCGGATCGCCCACGACGAGCGCCACCTGGCGGACGTCGGCGGCCGGGGCGGGCACGCCGGTCGTTGCGGTCGCCCGGGTGGTTGCGACCCTGGCCGTCGCCACGACTGCGTCCGTCGGCGCTTCCGAGCGGCCGTCGACGGTGCCGCGCAAGAAGCCGACGCCGGCGACCAGGCCGACGACCCCGGCAACGCCCACGACGACGCGCATCACCCAGCCGATGCCCGAACGCAGGCGCTGCCCCGTCGCCACACCCGCATGCTGCCACCGCAGCGCTCGGCGATCCGGTCGCCGCTCGCTGCGGCCCAGCCGGGCTCGTACGGAGGCGGGCAGGTACCGTCTGTCCCCCGTGAACGACTCGCCCGCAACCGACCCCGCTGCGGCGGCGGAGAACACCGACGGCGAGCCGACCGGTGCCGAGCAGCACGGCGCACTCGAGGCCATCCGGGCCGCCCGGTTCGCCAAGGTCGACGCCTTCGGCGCCGCCGGCGGGCAGGCCTACCCGTACCGGTTCGACCGGTCGCACACCCTGGCCGAGCTGCGGGCGCGCTGGGGCGAGCTCGGGCCGGGCACCGAGACGACCGAGCGGGTCGCGGTCGCCGGGCGGCTGATGCTGCGCCGGCGCCAGGGCAAGCTGGCCTTCGGGACGCTGCAGGACCGCAGCGGCACCCTGCAGCTGTTCGTGTCGAAGGCCGTCATCGGCGAGGATCGCTTCGGCGCGTTCGACGACCTCGACCTCGGCGACTTGCTCGGCGTGGAGGGGGTGGTGATGACCACCCGCACGGGCGAGCTGTCGATCCGGGTCGAGCGCGTCGAGTTGCTCGCCAAGGCGATCCGACCGTTGCCCGACAAGTGGAAGGGTCTCACCGACGCCGACACGCGGTTCCGCCAGCGCTACGCCGACCTGATCGTCAACGCCGATGCCCGCCGGGCGTTCACCGTGCGCCACCGGGCGATCGCCTCGATCCGCCGCACGCTCGACGACCTCGACTTCGTCGAGGTGGAGACCCCGGTCCTGCACGCGGAGGCGGGCGGCGCCCACGCCCGACCGTTCGTGACCCACCACAACGCGCTCGAGATGCAGCTCTACCTGCGGATCGCGCTCGAACTGCACCTCAAGCGGCTCATCGTCGGCGGCCTCGAGCGCGTGTACGAGATCGGCCGGGTGTTCCGCAACGAGGGCCTGTCGCCGCGCCACAACCCCGAGTTCACGATGCTGGAGCTCTACTGGGCCTACGGCGACTGGACCGAGGTGATGGCCGTCACCGAACTGCTCGTCACCCGGGCCGCAAACGATGCGCTCGGCACGACGGTGGTCGACATCGGCGGCACGGCGGTCGACCTCGCCGAGCCGTGGCGCCGGGCGTCGATGTACGACCTGATCGCCGAGCACGTCGGGGTGCGCGTGCACCCGTCGATGGACCGCGAGGAGCTCGCCGCGATCTGCCGGGCCAAGGACCTCGCCGTCGAAGCCCACATGGGCCCGGGTTCGCTGTGCATGGAGTTGTACGACGAACTCGTCGAACGGCACCTGCTTGCTCCGACATTCGTTACCGGTCATCCCGTGGAGGTGTCCCCGCTCGCCCGGGTGCACCGGGAAGACCCGTGGATCACCGAACGGTTCGAGTTGGTCGTCAACGGCCGTGAGCTCGCGAACGGCTACAGCGAGCTCAACGACCCGCGGGTGCAGCGCGAGCGGTTCGACGACGAGCAGCGGGCCAAAGAGGCGGGCAACCTCGAGGCCGGCACCGTCGACGAGGACTACCTGCGCGCGCTCGAATACGGCATGCCGCCGACCGGTGGTCTCGGTATCGGCATCGACCGGCTGGCGATGCTGCTCGCCGGGGTCACCACGATCCGCGACGTCATCCTGTTCCCTACGCTCCGCCCGGAGGTGTTCTGATGCCTGTTGCGTTCGGGATCGGTCTGTCCACGACGGCGCTCGCCGACGGCACCACCCTCGACGCCTGGTTCCCGGTGGTCGGCACCGGCGAGGCGCTGCCCACCGAGGCCCGGACCCGATTCGCCGCGGTCGGGGAGGTGCGGGACGAGCGCCGAGCCGTGGTCGTTCGACCGGTCGAGCGCGTGATCGACACCGACGACGCGCCGGCCGACGCCGTGGACGGCTACCTGCGCCTGCACCTGTTGTCGCACCGGGTGTTCCGACCCCGCGAACAGAACCTCGACGGCTTGTTCGGCAAGCTCGTCAACGTCGCCTGGACCGATCTCGGCCCGGTCCCGCTCGACCGGCTCGACGACGCCCGCCTCGCCGTGCGGGCCGCGGGCGGTCACCTCGTGGTCCACGGGGTGGACAAGTTCCCGCGGATGACCGACTACGTGACGCCGGGCGGCGGCCGTATCGCGGACGCCGCCCGGGTCCGCCTCGGCGCCCACCTCGCCCCCGGCACGACGGTGATGCACGAGGGGTTCTGCAACTTCAACGCCGGCACGCTCGGCACGTCCATGGTCGAGGGCCGGATCTCGCAGGGTGTGATCGTCGGCGACGGCTCCGACGTCGGGGGCGGGGCCTCGATCATGGGCACCCTGTCCGGCGGGGGCACCGAGGTGGTAACCATCGGCGAACGCTGCCTGATCGGCGCCAACGGCGGCGTGGGCATCAGCTTGGGCGACGACTGCATCGTGGAGGCGGGTTGCTACGTCACCGCCGGGTCGCTCGTCGCCACCCCCGACGGCACAGCGGTAAAGGCCCGAGTGCTGTCGGGCCGGCCCGGTCTGCTGTACCGGCGCAACAGCGTCACGGGTGCGATCGAGGCCGTCGCCCGGGCCGGCGTGAAGTGGCAGGGGCTCAACACCGACCTGCATCACAACTGACATGGCCGCACCCATCGTGTTCGAGCGCCGGATGACCGACGCGGAGGGCTTGATGTGGCGCCTCGAGAAGGACCCGTTCCTGTCCTCGACGTTCGGCAACGTGACCTTCCTCGACCGGCCGCTCGACCACCAGCGCCTGCTGCGCCGCATGGCGCATGCCGTCGAAGCGGTGCCCCGGCTGCGCCAGCGGGTCCAACCCGCACCGGCCGGGCTGTCGAGCCCGGTGTGGGTGGACGACGACCAGTTCGATCTCGCCCGGCACGTCCGCCACGTCGCCCTGCCCAAACCGGGCACCGACCGGCAGTTGCTCGACCTCGCCACCCTGCTCGTGGCCGACCCGTTCGACCGGGCACGACCGTTGTGGGAGTTCATCGTCGTCGACGGCCTGCGCGGCGGCCGGGGTGCGCTGATCCAGAAACTGCACCACACCGTCGTCGACGGCGAAGCGGGTATCCGGATGTCGATGCAGTTCCTCGACCTCGAGCGCGACGCCCCCGAGCCGCCACCCGTCGAGCCGGCCCCGTCGAGCCCGCCCGAGGAACGCAACCCGCTCGCCGACCTGCTCGCCGGCACGTTCCGTTTGCCGCTCGCGCTCGCCCGTCAGGGCCGCGACCTGCTGGCCGACCCGACCCGGGTCCCGGCCACCGCCCAGGCGGTCGTCGGCGCCACCCGGGAGATCGTCACCCAGCTCACCGACACCGAGCGGGCCCACTCCCCCCTGTGGACCGCGCGATCGCTCGGTCGGCATCTCGAGGTGCTGCGCGCCCCGCTCGAGGCGACCAAGGCTGCCGCCCACCACCTCGGAGGCAGCCTCAACACGGCGTTCGTCACCATCGCCACCGAGGCCGCCGCCCGCTATCACCGCGAGCTCGGCCACCCGGTCGACACGCTCCGGGCATCGATGGCCATCAGCACCCGCACCTCGGGATCAGGCGCCAACGCGTTCACACTCGCCCGGCTCGTCGTGCCCACCGGCGACCTGCCCGTCGCCGAGCGGTTCCGCGCCATCCAGGCCGCAACCGACGGCGCCCGGGCCTCGAGCGCGTCGGCTTCGCTCGACGTGCTGTCGGGCCTGGCTGCGCTTCTTCCCACCTCGGTCGTCACGCGCCTGGCCCGCCAGCAGAGCCAGACCGTCGACTTCGCCACCTCGAACGTCCGGGGAGCCCCGATCCCGGTGTACGTCGCCGGTGCGCGCGTCGTGTCGAACCATCCGATCGGACCGCTCGCGGGTGTGGCGTTCAACCTCACCCTGCTGTCCTACGACGGAAGCCTCGACATGGGCCTCCATCTCGACACGGCCGCCGTCGCCGAACCGCAACGGTTGTTGCGCGCCCACGAACGGGCCGTGCGGGACCTGCTCGCCGTCGTCGACGGCTGACGCCGGCCAGCCCCGGGACGACCGGAGCAGCTCCGCGAACGGGTCAGCGCTGCGGCAGGGTGAGAAGCGAGCGCACGTCCAGCAGCACGTCGGCCATCTCGCCGGTGGACACCAACTCCCGGCTGCCCATCTCGGCCAGCGCGCGGTCGATGATCTCGAGCGCTTCGCCGATCACCTGCGCCTCACGGGTCCGGTCACGAACCTCGGTCATCGTCCTCGCCTCCTGGGTTGGTGCGAGCCTATCGGGGAGTGGCTCGCCGCCCTCGACCGTATCGACCGCCGACCCGGTCGACTCACATGGTTCGTGTTGCGTCTGGATGAAGTCCCGAGGCGAGCCGGAACCGGTGCATACGATCCGGGGCTATGGAGCTCTCGGGAACCACCACGATCGTGACCGGCGCCGCCAACGGGATCGGCCGGGCGGTCGCCCGGCGATTCCACGCCGAGGGTGCCCGAGTGGCCGTCGTCGACCGGGATGGCCCGGGTGCGGCCGCCGTCGCCGCAGCACTCGACGCCATCCGACCCGGCAGCGCCGTCGGCCTGGCCTGCGACGTCGCCGACCCCGACGCCGTCGCGGCGATGGTCGCCACGGTGCGGGCCGAGCTCGGCCCGGTCGAGGTGGCCTTCGCCAACGCCGGCATCGGCCTGGGCACGGACCTGGAGACCTCCGACGACGATTGGGACCGGTCGTTCGCCGTCAACGTGAAGTCGCACTACTACCTGGCCCGCTGCCTGGTCCCGGAGTGGATCGAGCGGGGCCACGGCTACTTCTGCTCCACCGCCTCGGCCGCAGGCCTGCTCAGCCAGATCGGGTCCGCCCCGTACTCGGTGACCAAACACGCGGCCGTGGCCTTCGCCGAGTGGCTCTCGATCACCTACGGCGACCGAGGCGTGCGCGTGTCGTGCCTGTGCCCGCAGGGCGTGAACACGAACATGCTCAACGGCGGGCGCGACCCAGGTGCGGTCGCGGCGACCGGGGCCTCGGTCGTCAAGCTTGCCGGGGCCGTGCTCGAGCCCGAGCAGGTCGCCGCCACGGTGGTCGATGCGATCCGTGACGAGCGGTTCTTGATCCTCCCCCACCCCGAGGTGCTCGGGTACTGGCAGCGCAAGACCGCCGACGTCGACCGATGGCTCGCCGGCATGCGCCGCCTGCAGGCCAAGGTGCTCGGCGGCTGAACGGCCCGTCCGGGTCCGCCTACCGGTGCAGGTTCGGGTCGAGCTGACGGGCGCGGGTGCGCACCGTGAACACCGAGTCGCCCGACAGCACCGCAGACCGGGCGAGCAACCGACCGGTCTCCCAGTTCGACAGGCCGAGCTCGGGCCGCCCGAGCGCGAACTGACCGTCGACCCAGCGGGTGAACCCGTTGCCGACGAACGGCGTGTCGACCGCATGGACGAACCGCTCCTCCTCGGCAGGGTCCTCGGTGACGACGCATGCCACGAGTCGAGGGCTATAGCGGTTGCACAGGGCGACGGCGGCGTCGGTGTCGGCGACGACGACGAGCGTCACCTCGGGGCTGTCCTCCCACTCCCATTCGCGGCCGAGCTCGGTCTCCTCGATCGGTTCGGCGCGAGCCTCACGGTGCTCGCCGTCGGCACGCCGGACCGTCGTGGCGACCCCGAGCCAGCCGGCCGGCAGGTGGGACGCCGCACCCGGCCCGACGTGCAGCTTCGGCGAGACCCCGCGCGCTGCGGCCGCCTGCTCGAGTGCCGCACAGAACTGCGGCACCAGTTCGGCGGCGCGCGCGGCCGGCACGCAGCACACGTTGAGCGTGTTGCACACCTTGCGGTCGAGCGAATGCCGGACCGCTGCGGCGAAGCGCTCCGGATCGGCTGCCGCTCCGGCCACCAACCAGGCGCCGCCCGTGCCGTGCAGGCTCACCGGCACGCCGGCCTGGCGAGCGACCGCGCCGAGCTGGGCGACCGCGTCGCCGCTGCCCCGGGCGACCGCGAGCGCCAGGCGGCGGTCCGAGAACAACGCCCAGCCCGACGCTCGGGACGCCGAGTCCACCAGCCGCACGGCGCCGACCGGCACCTCTGCGGCGCGCAGCGCCGGCTCCAGGGCGTGGGTGACGATGGCGCGCGCGGTGCCGAGTGCGTCGGAGCCGATCCGGAACACGACGGTGTTCCCGCCCCGCAGGACCCCGCAGGCGTCGGCGAACACGTTCGGCCGACCCTCGAAGACGAACCCAACCACCCCGAGACCGGCGGTCGATTGCTCGACGCGCCACCCGGCGTGCTCGACGGTCTCGATCACGCGGCCCCGGGTGGACGGCAGGTCCCGCCACACCCGAAGCCCAGCGACCATGCCGGCGCGCATGCTCGCATCGAGCTTCAGACGGGTCGTCGAGCGGCCCCGGGCGCGGGCGTCGGCCACGTCGGTAGCGTTCGCCGCTGCGATCGGGGCGAACACCTCATCGTCGGCGAGACGGGCCGCGAAGGCCTCGAAGAAGGCCGTCACGGCGGCATCGTCGACGGCGCGCAGGGCCTCGAAGGCCATGACGGCATCGGCGACCGCATCGCCGGAGACGAGCGCGTCGGCGTGCGGGACGTGGAGCAGGTCGCCCGTCGTGTCAACCACCAGCAGCCGGTCGCCAGGCGTGAAGGCCGCCGCCAACTCGGGGCCGACACGGACCACCCGATCGCCGCCCACGACGATCGCCTGACCGGGTTCCAGCGCAACGAGCCGCTCGATCATGGCCGCAGTGTGCCAGGACCCGACCGCCGGGTCCCCGTACGACACACGATCTCGACCCTCGTTCCCGCGGCCGGATGCGTCGAACCGCCCGGTTCGGGTTCACCGACCGTGCGGGTTGCCGATCAGGACCGCCGTGCCCGACGAACCACGCCCCATCGACATCGTCGAGCTCATCGGCACCCTCGGCGACCATCTCCCCGTCGCTGTCGCCGTCACCGATCTCGACGGACAGTTCCTGGCGTGCAACGCATCGTGGAGTTCGCAGTGCGGCGGGACCGATCCCGTGTCCCTCGGCGCCATGACGGCACCGGCGGACCGGGCCCGCCATGCCGACTGGTTCGCCGGTCTGCGGGCCGGCGCCGGCGAGCCGCTCGAGGCGTTCCAGGAGTTCCTGCGCTGCGACGGCTCGTCGTTCGAAGCTCGCCTGCGTGCCCGAGCGCTGCGCACCAACGACGGCTGCGCCTTCGCCGCCGTGCTCGTGCTCGACCCCTGGTCGACCCCCGTCGCCGAATTGCGCCGTCTCCAAGCGGCGCGCGACCGCGCCGAGCGGGCGGCCGCGGCCGGGTCGGCGTTCGTCGCGAAGAGTGCACACGACCTCCGCAACCCGTTGCACCTCATGGCCGGTCGAGCCGAGCTGCTCGCCCGGCACGCCGATCCCGAGGTCGTCGTCCACGCCGAGGCGATCGGCCGCGACGTGCGCAATCTCGAACTGCTCGTCAACGACCTGCTGCTCGTGACCACCGCCGGAGCGGGAGCCATCGTCGCCGACCCCGTCCCCACCGACCTCGGGGAGCTGCTGCGCTCGGCCATCGAGGACGTCCAGCGCACCCACGACGCCGGCGCGCTCACCGTCTCGTGCGAGGTGGCCGACCACGTGCCGGCGCTCGTGTCGCTCGACGAGCAGCGCGTGCGGCGCGTGCTGGTCAACCTGGTCTCGAACGCCATCAAGTACACCCCTGCCGGCTCGGTGCGCCTCCGGGCGAACTGCGTCGACGTCGACCGGATTCGCATCGAGGTCGCCGATACCGGACCCGGCATCGCGCCCGACCGCCTCGAACGCGTCTTCGAGCCGTTCGCCGGGATCGGCACCGAGCTCACACGCGGCGGGTCCACGACGGGTCTCGGGCTCTCGATCGTCCGGGACCTCACCGCCGCGCTCGGCGGGGAGGTGTCGGTCCGCTCCACCCTTGGGGTGGGGACCACGTTCACCGTCGTCGTGCCGGCGCCGGCCCTCGTCGACGACGAGCGACGTCCCACCGCGGCGCAGCAGCTCGACGCCCCGACAACGGGTCGCCTGCGGGTCCTGGTGGTCGACGACAGCGCGCTGAACCTCGAACTTGCGCGCCAGCAGCTCGCAATCCTCGGCCACGATGCCGTCACGGCGGACAGCGGAGAGGCCGGGCTCGCCCGGATCGACCCGTCCGTCGACGTTGTGCTCATGGACCTCAACATGCCCGGTATCGACGGCCTCGAGACGACCCGTCGGCTGCGAGCCCAGGGCTGGCGAACGCCGATCCTGGCGTTGACCGCCGCAGCGCTCGCCTCGGACCGGGCCGCGTGCATGGAGGCCGGGATGACCGGGTTCCTGGCCAAGCCCCTCGGCCTCGACGCTCTGGCCCGGGCACTCGAGGCCGCAGCGCTCGGCGCCGCCGACCAGCCCGTCGCCCCCCTCGCTCCGGCCGTCACCGACGCCGCCCCCGTGAGGGCGACGACCGAGACGAACATCACGACCGAGGGCTCCCGGCTCGACTTCACGATGATCCAGGAGCTGGTGCGCGACACGGGGGCGACCGCCGCCGCGATGCTGCTGCGCACCTTCCTGACCGAATGCACGGCCCGGCTCGACGGGGTGCACCAGGCGGCCGCTGCCGGGGACGACTCCTCGCTGCGCCGCCATGCCCACACGCTCGCCTCCACCGCACGCCTCGTCGGCGGCGTCGCCGTGCACGACCTCGCCCGGTCCGCCGAAGCCGGTGGTCTCGCCGTCATCGACGAACGGTTCCTCGAAACCCTCGACGCCGCCTGTGAGTCGATGGCCGGCCTCGTGGCCGACCACGCCGCAACGCTCGAGGCATCGTGAGGTCGCGGTGAAGGGCGTCGTGTTCAACGTGGTCGAGGAGGTCGTCACCGATCTCCTCGGTGCCGATTGCTGGGACGACCTGCTCGACGACGCCGGGCTCGCCGGGGCCTACACGAGCCTGGGCCAGTACGACGATCACGAACTCGGCGCGATCGTGCACGCCGCGGCGGCCCGCACCGGATTGGCTGCCGGGGCCGTGCTCGCGCTCGTTGGCACGCACGCCTACGCCCATCTCGCCGGCCGGGCCACCGGCCTCGTCGAGGGGTACCACGACCTCGCCTCGCTCCTGGCGGGTCTGGATCGCGTGATCCATCCCGAGGTGACCAAGCTCTACCCGGGTGCGCGGCCGCCGTCGTTCGAGGTGCGGACCGAGCCCGACGGGACCATCGTGCTGCGTTACGACTCGGCCCGGCGGTTGTGCCGTCTCGCCGAGGGGCTCGCCGTCGGCGCCGCCCGCCACCTCGGCGGCGACGCGACCGTCGAGCACCGATCGTGCCGGGACGACGGCGCCGACGCGTGCATCCTCGCCATCACCACTGCACCGTGAGTGCGCCAATGACCCTCGCCGTGCCGCCCGAGCCGCTCGGTGTGCCGGACGCGCAGCTCACTCGGCTCGAGCGTCGCGTCGCTCGCGAGCGCGAAGCCCGATTGGCGGCCGAGCGGATCGCCGAGGAGCACACCCGCCGGCTCTGGGCGCTCGCCGGCGACCTCGAGGGCCTCGTCGCCGTCCGCACCGCCGAACTCGGCGCCGCTCGGGACGCGGCCGAGCGCGCCAACGCCGCGAAATCCGCCGTTCTTGCCCGGCTCGGGCACCTGTCCATGAGCCCGGTGCACGTCGCACTCGGACTCGTCGAGCTGCAGTTGCGCGAGACCGGCGCCGACGCCGCCCCCCGGCTGCGCACCGTGGCGACGACCCTGCAGGAGCTCCACCGTCTGTTCCGCAACCTGCACGTGGTGGCCGAAGCCGACGCCGGCACCCTAGAGCTGGCGGTCGCGCCGGCCGACGTGGTCGAGCTCGTCGAGGGCAGCGTCGCGCTCCTGCGTCAGGCGGCGCTGCGTCGTGGCATCCTGCTCGTGACCGAGCTTCCCGAACAACGTCCGGCACCGATCGCCACCGACGAAATGCGCCTGTCCCATCTGCTCGACGAAGTCCTCGGCGGCCTGGTGCGCTCGGCCGGCCCCGGTCGCTTGACCGTCGCGATCAGCCCCCGGGCGATCGACGGCCGAATCGGCGTGCGAGTCGCCGCGCGCCCTGCGACGGGCGCCGAGCCGGCCGAGCGGGCCACGTGGGCCGACGTCGACCTCGAGGACCTGTCGGCCGACGCGGTCGCACGGCTGGCGGCGGCGTTGGGGGTACACCTCTTGCCCGGCCCAGGCGTCGTCGTCGACGTTGCCCCGATGGACGACGCCTGATCACCGGTCGGCTGAGGGCCGAGCGGATCAGGCCTGCTCGGCCAGCCAGGCGTCGATGAGCTTGCGAGCGATCGAGATGCCGGGCGGGATGGACGGCATCGCGTCGGGCCGGTACCAGTTGGCGTCGACGATCTCCTTGGGATCGCACACGATGTCGCCCGACTCCCACACGGCCCGGAACCCGAGCATCAGCGAGTGCGGGAACGGCCACGGCTGGCTGCCCTGGTAGGCGATGTCGCGCACCACGAGCCCCACCTCCTCGAACACCTCGCGGCCCACCGCCTGCTCGAGGGTCTCGCCCGGCTCCACGAACCCGGCCAGGCACGAGTACATCGGCACCGGGAACGTGACGCCGCGGGCGAGCAGCGCCTCTCGTCCGTCGTCCCGGGTGACGAGCGTGATGATCGCCGGCGCGAGCCGGGGGAACGACAGCAGCCGGCACGACGGGCACCGCATCGCCCGCTCGCCGTCGACGGTTTCGGTCAGGGTGCCGCAGCGGCCGCAGAACCGGTGGGTGCGGCGCCATTCGACGAGCTGCACCGCCCGCCCCGCCACGGTGAAGTCGACGTCGTCGAGTGTGCCCCACAACCGGCGCAGGTCGTTGAAGATTCCCTGCTCGGCACGGCCCGGCGGCTCTTCGCCGAGATCGGCGGCCCAGCACGCCACCGAGCCCCGCATGCCGAGGAAATGGGTGACGACCGGGTCACCGAACGGCTCGGGCCCGACGGCGACGACGTTGGCCCGCACCGAGAACCACAGGTGATCGGTCACCTCGACCTCGGGCAGGGAGTGCAGCGGCGAGAACGGCGTCATCGCGCTGCACCGTAGTCACCGCAGTGCGCCGGCCCGATCACCACCCGATCCGCCTTGTGCCGGGGGTGGCCGGTAGGGAACGCTTGCGGGGTTGCGCACCGAGGGGGGCAGCATGACCAGCAGGATCGTGATCCGTGGGGGCGTCGTGGTGGACGGGACCGGGGCCCCGGGTCGTCGGGCCGACGTGGCGGTCGTCGACGACCGCATCACCGCCGTCGGCGCCGACGTCACCGCCGAGGACGGTGACACCGTGATCGACGCGACCGGGTGCGTCGTCGCCCCCGGGTTCATCGACATCCACACCCACTACGACGCCCAGGGGGTCTGGGATCCGGCGCTCACCCCGTCGTGCTTCCACGGGGTGACGACCGTGGTCGCCGGCAATTGCGGGTTCACGGTCGCACCCACCCGGCCCGAGGATCGCGACCTGATCGGGCGCACCCTCGAGAAGGTCGAGGACATGGACCCGGCCTCGCTCGCGGCCGGCATCCCGTGGGACTTCGAGACGTTCCCCGAATACCTCGACAGCGTCCGCCGGCACGGGATGCTGCTCAACTACTCGGCCTACATCGGCCATACGGCGTTGCGGCTGTATGTGATGGGCGGTGCAGCGTCCGAGCGGGAAGCCACCGCCGCCGAGATCGGGGCCATGGCCGACCTCGTGCGCGAGGCGATGGACGCCGGCGCTGCGGGCTTCGCCACCAGTTTCGCCCAGACCCACCGGGGCGCCGACGGCCGCCCCATCCCGAGCCGGTGGGCCGGCCTCGAGGAGATCGAGGCACTGTGCCGCGCCGTCGGGGAATCCCGGCGCGGGGTGGTCGGCGTGAATGGTGGCGAGAACCTGCCGTTCTCCGCCTGCTACGACCTGCAACCCCGAGTCGGGGCCCCGTTCACCTACACCGCCGTCCTCACCACGCCGACCAAGGCCCACGAGAAGGCCGCGGCGATCCACCGCGCCGGACGCGAGCGTGGCGCCGACGTGTGGCCGCAGGTGTCGTGCCGGCCGCTGTCGTTCTCGATGAACCTCGTCGAGCCGTTCACCCTCAACACGAGCCCGGTGTTCGCGGAGCTGATGGCCGGCACGATCGAGGGTCGTGCCGCCGCCTACGCCGATCCGGCATGGCGGGATCGGGTGCGCCAGGGCTGGGCCGACGGCAAGGGCATCCCGCCGCGCTGGGACACCTTCGAGGTGATGGAGTCCGCCGCCCACACCGACCTGATCGGCCGCCGGCTCGCCGACGTGGCCGCCGAACGCGGTGTCGACTGCCTCGACCTGCTGCTCGACCTCGGCCTCGCCGAGCCGGACCTGAAGTCGTTGCGGGTCAAGGCGATCCTCGCCAACGACGACCCCGACGGCATTGCGATGCTGCTGCGCGAGCCCGGCACCACGCTCGGGTTGTCCGACGCCGGCGCCCACGTCGGTCAACTCTGCGACGCCCCGCTGCCCACCGACCTGCTCGGTAACTGGGTGCGCGGCCGTGGTGTGCTCAGCGTCGAGGAGGCGGTGCACAAGCTTTCGAAGGTTGCCGCCGACCTGTTCGGCTTCGCCGACCGGGGCGAGCTACGACCCGGAGCGTACGCCGACGTCGTGGTGTTCGACCCTGCGACGGTGGCCCCCGGTCCGCTGCGCCGGGTGCGCGATTTCCCGGCCGGAGCGGAGCGCCTCACCGCCGATGCCCCCTCGGGCATGCACCACGTGCTGGTCAACGGCCGGCCCGTCGTGCAGAACGGGGGGCTCGTCGACGCCGCGCTGTCCGACAAGCCGGGCCGACTCGTGTCGCCGGCCGCGAGGGGCTGAGCAGCGAGGACCACCGTCCCTGGTCCCGCCGCACGACGCCGGGGCAACGTGGCCGTGTGGCCGCAGTCGAATTCGCCGGGGTGACCAAGCACTACCGGCGCGGCCGCGGCATCGAGGACGTGTCACTGCGGGTCGAACCCGGCCAGGTGGTCGGCCTGCTCGGACCCAACGGTGCCGGCAAGACCACGACGCTGCGCCTGCTGGTCGACCTGATCCGCCCGCAGGCGGGCCGGATCACCGTCGACGGCCTCGACAGCCACCGGGACTCCGTCGCCGTGCACCGCCGGCTCGGCTACCTCCCGGGAGAGCTGTCGCTCTACGAGCGCATGACCGCCCGAGCGTTGCTCACCCATTTTGCGCACCTGCGCGACGGCGGCACCTGGGCGATGGCGGCACCGTGGGTCGAGCGCCTCGGCCTCCCGCCCGATGTGACGATCCGCACCCTGTCGAAGGGCAACAAGCAGAAGGTGGGCCTCGTGCAGGCGTTGATGGGCGAGCCCGACCTGCTCGTGCTCGACGAGCCGACGAGCGGGCTCGATCCGCTGATGCAACGCGAGGTGCTCGCCATCGTGCGCGAGGCGGCGCACGCCGGTCGGGCCGTGCTGCTGTCCTCGCACGTGCTGTCCGAGGTGGCCCGTACCGCAGACGTGGTGGTGCTCCTGCGCGACGGCCGGGTCGTGGCCACCGAGCCGGTGACCGGGGTGCGGGCCGCGCACGTCGTCGAAGGCCGGTTGGCCGCACCCCCGGTCCCCGGCACCCTGGAGCGCGTCGGGGGACTCACCGTCGACGGCGACCGGTTCGCCGGCACGGTCGACGGGCCGCTCGAGGGGCTGCTGCAGGCGCTGGCCGCCAACCAGGTGGCCGAGTTGACGGTGCGTGAACCCGACCTCGAGGACCTGTTCCTCGGCCGGTACCGGAGGCCCGGCGATGCGGGCTGAACGGGGTCTCCACAGCGTGTTCGAACGTACGGTCCACGAGGCCCGCCGCGCCCTGATCGGCTGGAGCGCAGGCATGGTGGCGTTGCTCGCCTGGATGCTCGCGATGTACCCGACGGTGCGCGACTCGAGTGCCATGGGCTCGCTCACCGAGGAGTTCCCCGACGCGCTGAAGGAGATCTTCGGGCTCGTCGACTACACGACCGGGCCCGGCTACCTGCGCGCCGAGGTGTTCTCCTTCACCGTCCCGGTGCTGCTCGTCGTCGTCGCCTTGCTGTGGGGATCCGACGCGGTGGCCGGGGAGGAAGAGCGCGGCACCCTCGATCTGTTGTTGGCCAACCCGCTCCCCCGACGCCGCCTCGTCGTGCACAAGCTGGCCGGGGTCGCCGCCGCGATCGGGATGGTCGGGGTGGTCGTCTTCGTCGTGCTGGTCGCCGGCTCACCCATCGTCGGCCTCCACGTCGGCGTAGGCCCCTTGGCCGGGACGGTGGCAGCCTGCGTCCTGCTGGCCGTGCTGTACGCCGCGGTGGCGCTGGCACTCGGTGCCGCGACCGGCCGGCGGGGCATGGCCCGGGGCGTGACTGCGGCGCTGGCCGTGGCGGCGTACCTGGTGTCGCAGCTCGCCGGGCTCGTGTCGTGGCTGCGGCCCTGGCGGTGGGCCTCACCATGGCACCACGCGTTGGGGGTCGACCCGCTCGGGCAGGGCGTCGAGCCGTGGCGACTCGCGTTGCTCGCTGCACTCACGGCGCTGGTTGCGGCGGCCGGCGCCGAAGCGTTCGAACACCGCGACCTTGCCGCATGAACCGGTGCGGGCTCACCCGGGCTGCGGCGCCTGCTGGCCGCCGACGCGCCGCTCAAGCGGGTGCGCCGGTCGGCACGATCCGGACCCGCTCGCCCAAGCGCGGGCGCACCACCGGGCGGTGCAGCCTCGTCCTGATCCCCTCGGCGAGCGCCTCACGACTCTCGGGCTCCCCGTGGACGAGATAGGTGAGGGCGTCGTCGGGCGCGCCGGCGAGCCAGTCGATCAGCTCGGAGCGACCGGCGTGCACCGAGAACGCGCCGACGCCGACGATCTCGGCCCGCACCGGTACGTACCGGCCGAGCATCTTGACGGCGTCGGCACCGTCGAGCAGCGACCGCCCCCTGGTGCCCGGCGCCTGGAACCCCGGCAGGATCACGGTGGCCCGGCGATCCGGGAGCCGGCGCACCAGGTGATGCAGCACCCGACCGCCGGTGGCCATGCCCGACGCCGACAGCAGGATGAACGGGCCACGCCGGTCGTTGAGCGCCTTGGAGGCCTCCACGGTTCGGACCTGTTCGAGCTCGCAGGGCACGAGCGCATCGGGATCGGCGTGCGTCTCGGGTCGCGGCTCGGGCCACGACCGCTCGATCGCCCGCCGATAGACGCCGAGCGCAGCGAGCGCCATCGGACTGTCGACGACCACGGGCACCCGCGGGATCCGCCCGGCGTCCTGCAGGGTGCGCAGGTGGAGCAAGAGCACCTCGGTACGGTCGACCGCGAAGGCCGGCACGACCACCACCCCGCCCCTGGCGAGAGTGCGGGCCACGGCATCGGCGAAGGTCTCGAGCCCCCCGGGCTCGTGATCGCGGTCGCCGTAGGTGGATTCGAGCACGACGGCGTCGACCCCTGCCGGGGGAGGTTCGGGGGGCAGCAACAGCGGGTGGTTCGAACGGCCCAGGTCGCCGCTGTAGGTGATCGACGGCCCCCCGTCGACGTGCACCGTGACCGTCGTGGCTCCCAGGATGTGGCCCGCTCGCCGCAGCTCGACCGACACCGGTCCGGCGACGGCGTCACGGCGCCCGGTCGGCACGGTCCGCAGCAAGGTGAGCGCAGCGGCGGCGTCCTCCCGGGTGAACAGCGGCAGGGCCGGATGGTGGCGCGAGGTGCCGGCCCGGTTCGCCCACTCCGCCTCCTCCTCGGCCAGGTGGGCGGCGTCGGGCAGCACGATCGCCGCAAGCGCCGCAGTGCCCGGCGAGACGTATACCGGACCGGAGAACCCGTCGCGCACCAGCACCGGGAGATAGCCGATGTGGTCGACGTGGGCGTGGCTCACCACAACGGCGTCGATCGAGCTCGGTTCGACGGGTAGGCGCGACCAGTTCCGCAGCCGCAGCTCCTTATGGCCCTGGTAGAGGCCGCAGTCGAGCAGCACCCGGGCGCCGCCGGCCTCGACGAGCACCTTGGACCCGGTAACCGACCCGGTGGCCCCCAGGAACGTCAGGTCGGCGACGCCGGTGGGCGTCATCGGTCGCGCACCACCCGGTGCGTCACCGGGCGCACCCGAGCGGTCATTCGGGCAGCTCGAGGATCTGGACGGTCCCGGCGGCACCGTCGACCTCGACGCGGGCGCCGTCGGGGATCCGCCGGGTGGCGTCGACCACGCCGACGGCGCACGGGATGCCGAGCTCCCGGCTCACGATCACGGCGTGGCTGTTCATGGCGCCGACGTCGACCACGACCGCTCCGGCCGGCACGAACAGCGGCGTCCAGGACGGGTCGGTCTGCGGTGCGATCAGCACGTCGCCCGGCTCGAGCGCGAACGGGTCGCTGGGGTCGAGCACGATGCGGGCCCGGCCGCGGGCCTTGCCGGCGCACCCGGGGCCACCCTGCAGCACGTCGCCGACCCCGGCCTTGGCGACGGCGACGATGGCGTCGGCCTTGCGGACCAGTGCGGTCACGGGCGGGATGCCCTTGTCGCCCTCGACGAAGTAGGGCGGTTCCATCTCCCGCAGCCCCTGGTAGTGCGCCCAGCGGGCCTCGACCGTGGCGCGCATCGCCGCCGGGTCGGCCAGGAAGGCGTCGAGCTCGGCGTCGGTGAGCATGTAGAGCTGCTTGGGCTCGGCGAGATGCCCGGCGGCCGTCAGCCGGCGGCCGAGCTCGTTGAGCGCCACGCGCTGCTCGTTGATCACCTTGATGCAGTTGGTCTTGGTCCGCTCCCGCCACGCCAGGAACCGCAGCGCCGAACGCTGTGCGGCCGCGAGCATGCCCAACGCTTCGTCGTTGCCGGCCAGCGCCGTCTGGGCCTCGATGGTCGCGGCCTGCCGGTCCGCAGCCATCGCCTGGTTGCGGCCCGACGGATCGACGTCGTCGGCGGCCTGGCGCATGCGCTCGACGAGCGACAGCGCGAGCTCGGGGCGGGTCTCCCACACGTCGGCGAACACGTCCCACTCGTTGGGGCCACGGGAACCGAACAGTTCGAGAAACCGGTCGAACTGCTCGAAGAACCGGGCCGCGTCGGGCGACGACGACCGGCGGAGACGGTCGAGCAGCCCGGACACACCGGCATCGAACGCGGAGGTCAGATAGGCCGAGGAGCGCACCAGCCGGGACAGGTCCCACATTGCGTAGGACGGCAGCGCCGAGTCGACATCGCCGGAGGAGGCGATCAACCGGATCATGAGCGTCGGGTCGAGCCCGGCGGTGATCTGGCCGAGGATCGTCGGGCCGACGGCGGTGTTCGACGAGGACAGGACGTGATCGTCGAAGAACGCCCGCAGCAGCGGCGTCATCGAGCGGGCCCGGGCCACCAGGTCGGCATCGGACAGCGCCGACACGTCCGGGCGGGTGGCGCGAGCCCCGTCGGCCTGGGCCTTGTGGGCGTCGAGCTCGGGCCAGTCGGTCGCCGACATCACCCACCCCATCTGGGCGTCGATGCGCGCCCCGGCTTCGGGCGAGTCGTCCTCGGGGTGGGCGACGTAGGGGGGCGTGTCGGGCCGGTTGCCGAAGAACGCGGCGTCGATGGCCACAGCGCCGGCGCCCGAGCGCACGCCGAAGACCCGCACCGACGAGGCATTCACGTAGAAGAACCCGTTGAAGATGCCGCAGACCGGATTGAATCCTTCGGCGGCGAGCTCCTCCATGGTGTGCGAGCCGTTGCGCACGTTGCCGTCGCGCCAGCCTTCCATCACCCCCGGGATCCACAGCAACGTGGCGCCGAGCGGCGAGATCGGGTCGGGCAGCACGTCGTTCGCGTTCGAGCGGGTGTACACCGGGAAGCGGGTCGAGGCGTCGGTGTCGGTGATCCAACGATCGGTCATGCGGGGTTCTCCACGGGCGGGGTTCGAATGGGTCGGTCGAGGCCGTCGGGTACGGACGGTCGGGTCAGGGCAGTTCGAGCACGGTCACGGTTCCGGTCGTGCCGTCGACGTCGACGAGGGCCCCGTCGGGGATCCGGCGCGTCGCGTCCTTTACGCTGACCACGCAGGGGATCCCGAGCTCCCGGCTCACGATCACGGCATGGCTGACCTGGGCGCCGACGTCGACCACGACGGCGGCCGCCGGCACGAACAGCGGGGTCCAGGCGGGGTCGGTGATCGGGGCGATCAGCACGTCGCCAGGCTCGAGGGCTCCCGGGTCGGAGGGGTCGAGCACGACCCGCGCCCGACCCGTGGCCCGCCCTGGGCAGCCGGGCACCCCGGAGACCACGTCGCCGGCTCCGAGCGGCGCAGCGGCGACGGCCGCCGACCGACGGGGCCACTGCGACAGCGGTGGTGCGGCGCCGTTCACGATGAACGGCGCCTCGAGGTCGAACAGGGTGAGGTACTGCTCCTCACGGCCGGTGAGACGGGCGCGAAAGGCGGTCGGGTCGGCGCAGAACGCGTCGAGCTCGTCGGCAAGCAGCATGCATGCCTGCGACATGGTGTACCCGTGCCGAGCGGCGAGCTCGCGGATCGCCACCCGGATCTCGTGGATCACCCGGATCACGTTGGTCTTCGTGCGCTCCCGCCCCTGCAGGTAGACGTGGGCCGAACGCAGCCCGGTGAGGAACATCGTCTGGTCATCGGGTCGGCCGGCCAAGGCCTCGGTGATCTGCTCCGTGACCGCCGCCCGGTCCTCGGCGCGAGCCCCGAAGCGGCCGGCGGGCGCATCGCCGTCGGGCTGGTGGCGCATCCGGTCCGCGAGCACCAGGGCCAGCTCGGGTCGGGTCTCCCAGACCTCCGAGCGGATGTCCCACTCGTTGGGCCCCCGGGAACCGAACCGGCGCAGGAACTCGGCCCACTCCCCCAGGAACGCCTTGGCCTCCGGCGTCCCCAGCGCCCGGATCCGGTCGAGCAGGCCCGCCGTGCCGGCATCGAACGCTGCGGTGAGCGCCCCGCTGTTGCGGACCAGACGGCTGAGGTCCCACAGGGCCTGGGACGGTGCAGCCGAGTCCACGTCGCCGAGGCCGGCGACGAGCCGCATGACGAGCGTGGGATCGCCCATCGCCTCGGCGAACTGCCCGAGCACTCCCGGCCCGATCGAAGATCCGGCGGTGACGGTGAGGTGCCGGCAGAACAGGGCGCGCACGAGCGGCACGAACGAGCGGGCCCGCACCACGAGGTCGTGGTCGGACAGCTTGGCCAGGTCGGGACGCCCGGCGCGGGCCTGCTCGGCGAGGGAGCGGTCGTCGCGCAGCTCGGGCAAGTCGGTCGCCGTCAGCACCGACTGGATCCACGCGCCCATGCGCTCGGTCGCCACCGGGTTCTCGTGCCAGGGTTCGGGGACGTAGGCCGGCACGTCGGGGTGCTCGCCGAAGTAGATGTAGTCGACCGCCTCCGGGGTGAGCCCGGGGCCCCGTACCCCGAAGATCCGCACGGCGGTGCCGTTGATGTACAGGTACCCGCCGAAGCTCCCGACCACCTCGGGGTGCTCGGTCGACATCTCCGCAGGGTCCATCGTGCCGTACCCGTCGATGGCCGAGTCGCGCCAGCCGGCGAGACAGCCGGGCTCCCACACCAGCGTCCACCCGAGCGGGCTCGCCGGGTCGGGCAGCACCTCACCGGCGTTGGCCCGGGTGAACAACGGATACTTCGGGTTGACGTCCCAGTCGGTGATCCAGCGATCCACGAGTATCCCCCCGCGCGTTCGGTGGCGCCGGACACTACAAGCGCTCGGAGGCGACCGGCTGACCGGGCAACCAGGATCCCGGGATGGGATCATCACGCTGATGACCTCCCTCGAGTCCCCCGCCGAGCGCGTCGCCCCACCCGACGTGACCTGGGGCGCGTTCACCGACACTGCGCCGTGGGTGCTCGACGAGCAGCGGATCACCTGGCGTGCCGACGCCGCCCGCCTGCGGGCCGCCGCCCGCGCCGAGATCCCTCGGCTGACCAAGCCCACTCGGCTGCCGCCGGGCGCCCGGGTCGCCACCGTCGCCGCGTCGCTGGCGGGGTCGGTCGGCTGGTGGGCGCTGCGCAAGCGGGTCGGCCGCTTCGCCTCGCCGGAAGCGAGCCGCGCCGAGCTGTCGCGGCGGTTGCGCCGCGCGGCCGAACGGCTCGGACCCACGTACATCAAGCTCGGCCAGATCATCTCCTCCGGCGAGGGCCTGTTCCCCGAAGAACTGGTACGCGAGTTCAAGCTGTGCCGCGACCAGGTGCCCGCCGAGCCCTTCGAGGTCGTGCGGCGCGTCGTCGAAGAGGAGCTCGGCGCCACCATCGAGCAGGTCTTCACCTGGTTCGACCGCACCCCGCTCGCAGCGGCGTCGATCGCCCAGGTCCATGCCGCCCGCCTCACCACCGGCGAGGACGTGGTCGTGAAGGTCCAGCGACCGTCGGTGTCGACGTTCGTGCGCAAGGACCTGCGGGCCATGGCCTGGCTGGCACCATGGATGGTCGGACGGATCCCGATCGCGGCCCTCGCCAACCCGCCGGCCCTCGTCGAGCTGTTCGCCGAGACCATCACCGAAGAGCTCGACTTCCGGATCGAGGCGAGCAACATGCTCGACGTCGCCCGGGTGCTCGCGGATCTCGGCCAGCGCGGCTACGTCGTGCCCCGGCCCCACCCCCGGCTCGTCACCCGGCGGGTGCTCGTGATGGAGCGGCTGTCGGGCTTCGCATTCGACGACGTCGAAGGCATGCGCGCCGCCGGCGTGGACACCCACGAGGTGATCCGCACCGGGATGGTCGCGTTCATGGAAGGGGCGATGATCCACGGGATCTTCCACGGCGACCTCCACGGCGGGAACCTGTTTGTCCTCCCGGACGGCCGTACCGCCCTGCTCGACTTCGGGATCACCGCCCGGCTCACCCAGCAGCGGCGCCTGGCGTTCCTGCGCCTGATGCTCGGGGCGATCGCAAACGACGTCGACAGCCAGCTCGCCGCGCTGCGCGACCTCGGGGCGCTCCCCGCCGACACCGATCTGCAAGCGGTCAAGGTCGATCTTCGCCTGGACCAGCCCCCGGTCGATCCCACGACGTTGTCGGGGGAGGAGATCGTCAAGGAGGTGCAGCGGGTCGTCAAGTCGCTGCTCGGCTACGGGGCCCGTATGCCCAAGGAGCTCATGCTCTACGTGAAGAACCTGGTGTTCCTCGACGGCGCGATCGCCCGTCTCGCCCCAGACCTCGACCTGCTCGGAGAGATCGCCCAGATCTCGATGCACTTCGCGCAGACCCACGGCGAGCGCCTCGGCCGAGAGCTCGGGATCGACCACGAGGCGGTCCGCATCGACCTCGACGGGGTGAAGGCCGGGTTCGGTCTCGACTCCTCGACCGACCGGCTCACGTACCGGGATTTGCAGGCGCGCCGCAATCTGATCAACAAGCGGATGCGCGAGCGGTCCTGATCCGGGAGCGACCGATCTACCCGGGGGTACCGGCGATCAGGGCGCCCGGTCGGGCTTGGACGGCTGCGACAGGAAGGCCCGCAGGATGCGGGCCCGGGCGTCGTGGGCCTCGACGGCAGTCATGTGCCCGAGCAGCTGCAGCCGCGCCTCGAGTTCTTCGTCGTCGAGGTCGAGGGCGACGGAGAGCACCTCGACGTCCTCGATCCGCAGCGTGACCGGTGCGTCCTCGGCCAGACCGCGCTGCATGCGCACGAGCGACAGGTAGGTGCGCAGCACGCCGTCGTTGGACAGGTCGCTGATGCCCACGGCGTGGTCACCGACCCGCAGCACCAGCAGCGCCGGGTCGTACTCCACGACGTCACGGATCGGGAACAGGTCGATCACGAGCGCACCGCACGCCGATGCGAACTGCTCGATCTCCTGGTCGCAGGGGATCTCCTCACCGCGCAGCCAGCGCCTCACCACGCGCCGGCGCAGCCCGAGCGTGCGAGTGAGGTCCGTCTCGGACATCGATGCGTCCGCAGCAGACTTCCGGAGGATCTCGGCGATCCGGGGCGTGGGAATTCCTCGGGTGTAGCGATAGCGAGCCGACATGTTCGTCATCCGTTTCCTCGCATCGGAACCATCCCGAAACCTCGACCGCTACCCAGCAAGATCCGCTGGAACCCCAAACGAACGTTAGAGGCTTCCGTCACCGCCGCTACCGCCGATCCCCTGGGCCATTCGGATCACTTCGGGCCGCCGCGGCGGCGTGGGCCATACGCATCCGGTGGCGGATCATCCGGTCGCGAATCCGGTCCGCCTCGGTCCGCGTGAGCCCCACGATCTGCATCAACCGTTCCGGCAGCGACGGATCAGCCAGGTCGAGCGCGATCGAGAGCGACTCGGCGTCGTCGTCGCGGAACACCACCGGCTGGCCGGGACGCATGCTGCGCTGTTCGCGTACGAGACCCAGGTAGGTGTGGAGAACCATTGTGTTCGAGGTGCTGCGCCAGTCGAAGCGCGCGACCGAACTTCCCACACGCATCGTGCCGGCGTACGCGTCGATCTCGACGGTGTCGCGCCGGCGCAGCAGGTGGTCGGGCGTCGTGCCGCATGCCTCGGCGTACCGCACGAGCGCGTCGTCGTCGGGCCGGACCTCGCCGTCCTCCCACGCCTTGAGATCCTTCGCCCGAACGCCGACGGCCCGAGCCATGGTGCGCTCGTCGAAGCCGGCGCGCACCCGAGCCCGCCGCAGCAGATGGGCGAGGCGCTCCGAGGGCACGTCGGCGGCGAGGTCGTATGATCCCGCCGGCCTCGCCACACGCCACAAACCCATACCGAGGGGATCGGATGGCCGGACACCCCATTGAGTGCTCCACGGGCAACGTAGCGTCAAGACACCGGATCGAGGGGCCGTGCGCCTCCTGATCGCCCGTTGCTGCGTCGCCTACGAAGGCCGCCTGTCGGCGCAACTGCCCAGCGCCGTGCGGCTGGTCATGGTCAAGGCCGACGGGTGCATCGCCGTCCATGCCGACGGCGGCGCGTACAAGCCGCTGAACTGGATGAACGCTCCCAACACCCTGATGGAGGCCGACGGGTGCTGGACCGTCACCAACCCCAAGGGGGAGCGCCTCGTCATCACCATCGAGGAGGTCCTGGCCGACACCAACCATGAGTTCGGAGTCGATCCCGGTCTCCAGAAAGACGGCGTCGAGGCACACCTGCAGGAGTTGCTTGCGGCGAGCCCCGAGGTGCTCGGGCCCGGTTTCGTGGTCGTCCGGCGCGAGTACCCGACCGACATCGGCCCCGTCGATCTGTTGTGCCGGGACGCCGCCGGGCGCTCCGTCGCGGTCGAGGTGAAGCGGCGGGGTGAGATCGACGGCGTCGAGCAGCTCACGCGCTACGTCGAGCGGCTCGAGCGGGACGGCTCGCTGCGGCCGGTCCACGGGGTGTTCGTAGCCCAGATCATCAAGCCGCAGGCCCGGGTGCTGGCCGAGGCCCGTGGATTCCGCTGCATCGAGGTCGACTACGACGAGCTGCGGGGCCTGCGCCCCGACGATCTCCGTCTTTTCTGACCCCCGGTCGGATCAGAAGCTGCCCTCGGCCGAGCGGTCGATCCCCAAGGTGAGGATCAGGTCCTCGTGCAGTTCCATCCACACGTCGTGGTAAGACCCGCACATCACGCCGGTGAACAGGTTGAACTGCCCGCCGTCGACGAGTTGCGCCACGTGGGACAGCCGATGGCCGTAGCCCCCGAACCGCACGGCGACGCCGCCAAAGGCCGCGCAGATGGGCTGGACGGCGGCGTCGACGGCGGCGAGGCGATCGAGCACCTGACGGTCGTAGAGCGAGTCGCAGTGGTCGTTGGGGGCGCCGTGGCGCAGCTGCCAGTCGCCGCAGAGCTCCTTGAACCGCACGTTCAGCTCGACGAACGCGGGGTAATGCGGCTCGAGACCCACCCGCATACCTCGGTGCTCGGCGTCGGCGGCGAGCAGCGGGCCGTGCACGGCACGGCCCGCTGCTGTGAGCTGCCACAGCGACCGGGCCTCCCGGAACAGGACCAGTTCCTCACGCTGCAGCCCGACGAGCTCGCCTTCGACATCCTCGATCGGCAGGCCGCTCAGCTCCGACAGCACGTCGGCCTTCGCGAAGCCCTTGATGCGAAGCGCATGCAGGACGAGGAAGCGGGGATCGGACTCCAGGCGCACAGGTGCCGAGACTATTGGCTGGCCGGGCTCCGACCCCAAGGGTGCTCGCCGTCGTCCTCGCAGTCTCGCACCGCTCGCACCGCTCGCACCGCGAGCACGACGGCCCACAGGCCAGCGGCCGCAAGCGCCGCGCTGGCGACGATCTGGCTGGCCACCGGCACTGTTGCCAAGACTGGGTGCACGCCCCACCGATCGGCACCATGGCGGCGGGCGTGAGCCCGTTGACACGGTCTTGTCGCAGCGCCGGCGCAGGGCGGCCCCGGGTCAGGACTCGGCGGCGTCGAGTGCGAAAGCGGTGTACTCCTCGCCGGTGTCGGCCCAGTCCTCGAACTGGATCACTCCCATCTCCTCGAAGCGGCGGCGCAGCCAGGCGTCGTTGCGGTCGAGCAGACCGAGCTTCTTGCAGTTGGGAACGATCTTCGAGAACAGCAACTGCTGGAACACCTGACGGGTCGGATCCTTCAGGATCAGCGGCACGACGTCGCGGGGGTTGATGCCGGTGCGCTCCCACACCTCCTGTGACAGGAACCGGTCGCGCATGCGGACTGCAGCCTCGTAGGCGAACTCCTGGCGGTCGCGCAGCTCGGCATCGGACATGCCCTCGTAGACCTCGCGCAGCGACAGCACGCCGAAGGCCACGTGGCGGGCCTCGTCGCTCATCACGTACCGCAGGAGCTGCTTGAGCAGGGGCTCCTCGGTGAGTTGGTGCATGAACCCGAACGCGGCGAGCGCCAGACCCTCCACCATCACCTGCATACCGAGGTAGGTCATGTCCCAGCGGCTGTCATTGACGATGTCGTCGAGCAGCATCCGAAGGTGGGCGTTGACCTGGTAGGTGCCGCCGAGCTTCTCGTCGAGGTACCGCGCGAACACCTCGACGTGGCGGGCCTCATCGACGACCTGGGTGGCGGCGTAGAGCTTGGCGTCGTACCACGGCACGGTCTCGGTGATCTTCGCCGTGCACAGCAGGGCGCCCTGCTCACCGTGCAGGAACTGCGACAGCGTCCAACGTCGGTTCTCCATCCCGAACGCCAGCCATTCCTTCTCTCCCCAGTGCGCGACGGCGGTGCCCGCATAGTGGTTAGGGTCGAGGCCGGCGGCGACCGCGACCTGGTCGGCGGCGACGACCTTCTCCAGGTCGACCTCGGTCGTCCACGGCAGGTCGGTCGTGGCGTTCCACTGCCCGGTCTTGGCCTTCTCGTACAGCTTGCGCAGCGCCGGCCGGGCGAGGGAGTAGTCCCACGTGAAGATGGCGTCGGCGTTGTCCTTGACGGCGTGCGCAACGGCGTCGACGTCGCGGTTCGACACGCTGAGGATCGCTTCGATGTCGTCGAGCTCGCAGCGCCCGAGGAGGTGTTCGGTCGAGGTCATGGCGTGGTCCTTCCGGAGACGGCCGACTCGAAGGCCGGCAGGACGAAGCGGCGCACGAACCGCTCGGCCGACGCACGGTCGCCGAGGTCGATGTGCGAGGAGGGGACGAGGAAGTAGGAGATGACGCAGCGGGTGAGCCACTCGGCGAGCTCGTCGGAGCGATCGCCGACGAACGGGCCGAGCCAGGGCGCGAGGAACGTGCCCGTGAGCGCCACGATCTGGGGCAGGCCCTCGACGGTGAGCTGCTGCGCGAGGGCGCCGGGTTCGGAGAGCAGGACGAGCTGCAGGTGCTCGTCGGTGCGCAGCGCGACCGTCGCCTCCACGAGCCCGCGCACCAGGATCTCCTCGAGGGTGTCGGCCCCCTCGAGCTTCGAGGTCAGCAGCCGCAGGAAGCCCTCGGTGTCCGCGACGCGCATCGCTTCGAGCAGGGTCTCGCGCCCACCCGGGAACAACCGGTAGACGGTCGCCCGGGACACGCCGGCTTCGGTGGCGACGTCGTCGATGGTCACCTTCGACACGCCCCAGCGCTCGCAGCAACGGCGCACGGCGTCGATCACCCGTGCTTCGAGCTCACCCGGCGCTGCCATGGTGAGACGATAAGACGCTCGCCGTCTCAGCGTCAACGGTCGGGCGGCGCCGGCACGAGGCCCGTCGCTGCGCCCGCCCGGGCACGCTCGATCCGTTCGATCGTGAGCCGGGACGGCGCCACGGTGAGCAACATCGGCGCACCCAACGGCGACGGTCGCCACGACGACGAGCCCGTAGAGCGCCGTGTCGGTACCGACCGTGTCGCCCGGGTCGGCACGGCCGGCGAGACGCACCGAGACAACCGTGGCCACGAGCAGGGTGACCGCGCCCCGGAACAGGTCGCTGCCCACGATGACGCTTCGGCGATCCAGCCGATCGGTCCACACCCCCGCCGGCAGGGTGACGACGAGCCAAGGCAGCCGCTGGGCCGCCACCACGGCGGCGACCAGCGCGGGGTTGCGGGTGACGAGCGACGCCAGCCACGGTTAGGCGACGACGCCGACCCCGTCGCCGAGGTTCGTGATCGC
>JBEIFW010000022.1:0-27959 GCA_040382215.1 Acidimicrobiales bacterium | reverse complement strand
GCCTTCAGCCGCTCTTCGAACTCGCCGCGGTACTTGGCGCCGGCGAGCATGCTGGCGATGTCGAGCGAGACGAGGCGCTTGTGCTTGAGACCCTCGGGCACGTCGCCGTCGGCGATCCGCCGGGCGAGTCCCTCGACGATGGCGGTCTTGCCGACGCCCGGTTCGCCGATGAGCACCGGGTTGTTCTTGGTGCGGCGCGACAGCACCTGGATGACCCGACGGATCTCGTCGTCCCGGCCGATGACCGGATCGATCTTGCCGTCACGGGCCCGCTGGGTGAGATCCTGGCCGTAGCGCTCCAGCGCCTGGAACTGCTCCTCGGGGTTCTGCGAGGTGACCCGGTGCGAGCCGCGGACCTCCTTGAGGGCCTGGAGGACCTCGTCGAGCTTCACGCCCAACCGGTCGGTCATGGCGACGAGCAGGTGCTCGACGGACAGGTAGTCGTCCTTGAGCTCCTTGCGGAAGTTGTCGGCCCGGTCCATCGCCTGGCTCAACTCGCGCGACAGGCGCGCCTCGCTGCCGCCGTGCGCCCGGGGCAGCTTGGCGACCGCCTCGTCGGCCTTGTTGCGCACCATGAGCGGGGCGAGGCCGAGCTTTTGCAGCACCGGCACCACGATCGAGCCGTCCTGACGCAGGAGGGCGGCGAGCAGATGGTCGGGGGTGATCTCAGGGTTGGCGTTGGCAACCGCCGCCGCCTGCGCCTGGCCCACCGCCTCCTGGGTCTTGTGGGTCCACTTCTTCGGGTCGAACGCCATCGCCGCCGCCTCTCCACTGGTCGCTACAGGAAAGTTGACAACGACGCTATCAACCTTGCGGCAGATCCCCACCCGGCCCGGGGAACCAGATTCGGCGTTCCGTGGCGACTGCCGTCACCAGATCGTGGGGGGTGACGTCGAAGGCCGGGTTCCACGCCCGGGCCCCCGGCGGGGTGATGCGCACACCGGCCAACTCGAGCACCTCACGCTCGGCGCGCTGCTCGATCTCGATGTGCGAACCGTCCGGCGTGGCCGGATCGAGCGTCGATTCCGGTGCGGCCACCACGAACGGCACGCCGGCGCGGGCCGCGGCGAGCGCCAGCGGATACGTACCCAGCTTGTTGGCCGTGTCCCCGTTGGCCGCCACCCGGTCGGCCCCGACGATCACCACATCCACCATGCCCCGGGCGATCGCGCAAGGTCCCGCCCCGTCGGCCTGCACGCGGTACGCGATGCCGTCGGCCTCCAGTTCGAACGCGGTGATCCGGGCGCCCTGCAGCAGCGGCCGGGTCTCGTCGACGAGCACCTCTGCGATCAGACCCCGGGCGTGCAACGAGCGCACGATGCCCAGCGCCGTGCCCCACTCGACGGTGGCCAACGCCCCGGCGTTGCAGTGGGTCTGCACCGTGAGCGGCCGGGCACCGCACCGCTCGACGACGAAGTCGGCACCCCGCTCCCCGAGCGCCCGGCACGTGGCCGCGTCCTCGGCCAGGATGGTCAGCGCTTCGTCGAGCAGCCCCTCGGGACCGTCGTCGAGGCGGCGCAGGGTGCGCTCGACCGCCCAGCGCAGGTTGACCGCCGTCGGCCGCGCCGTGGCGATCGCCTCGGCCGCGTCGGTGATTGCGCGGCGAGCCGGGTCGAGCCTCGCCGCGAGCGCCACCCCGAGCGCGCCGGTGACCCCGATCGCAGGTGCGCCGCGCACCGCGAGGCGCACGATCGCGTCGATCACCGCGCCGACATCGGTGAGACGGACCCGCTCGAGGCGATGCGGCAGGAGGGTCTGCTCGACGATGACGACGGCCTCGCCATCCCAGTCGACGGTGCGGGGCAGGCTCACGGGACCAGCACCAGCTTGCCGGCGGCCCGGCGTTCGAGGAGTCGGGCCACGGCCTCGTTCGCGTCGGCGAGGCCGAGCCGGTCGGCGATCGCCACGTCGAGCCGGCCGGCCGCCGCCTCGGCCAGCAGGACGGCGAACCTCCAGGCCACCTCGCCCGGGCCGTGCGCAAGGCCCGAGTACCCGATCACCGATGCGTTGCGGCGGTAGAACGGTTGCGACGACAACGAGATCGTCGGCCCGGCAGAGGCGCCGTAGACGACGATGCGCCCGAAGGGCTTCAGCAGCTCCACCGACGCGCCGGTGTACCCGCCCGACAACCCGTCGAGCACGACGTCCACCCCGTCGGAAGCCTCGGCCCGGACCGTGTCCACCAGGTCGGTGTCCTCGGCGACCACCACGTGGTCGGCGATCGAGCCGAGCCGGGGGCGCCGGGCCTCGGTGCCGGTCTGGGCCACCACCGTGGCACCTCGTGCGCGGGCGAGCTGGCAGGCGAGGTCGCCGACCCCGCCCGACGCCCCGAGCACCAGCACCGTCGAGCCGCGCTCGACGCGGCCGAGGTCGAGCACGTCGAGGGCGGTGATCCCCGCAATGCCGAGCGAGGTGGCGACGGCGTCGTCGACCCCGTCGGGAATGTCGACACAGTGCACCAGCGGGACGGCCACCTGTTCGGTCCAGGCGCCGTTGCGCACGAGGCCGAGGCCACCGCCCCGGAACGCGACGCGCCGGCCGTCCGCGAGCCGGCCCGCCCCCTCGCATCCGGCGGTGCGCGGCAGCGGCCCGGCAGCGGCCACCGTCCCCTGCGAGATCCACACGTCGAGCGGGTTGACGGCGGCCGCGGTCACGGTCACCACTGCTTCCTTGGGCCCCGGTTCCGGCGCCGCCACCTCCTCCACGACGAACGGGGTTCCGTAGGCGTGTTGTCGGACGGCTCGCATCGGTGCCGAGCCTACGATCGGGCCCGTGCGACCGCCCGACCATGCCGTCGCTGCCGCACGGGCCCAGGTGCAGCACACCTGCCTGCGACTGATCGGCCACGGGCTCGTCGTGGGCTCGGCGGGCAACGTGAGCATCCGGGTGGGCGACGACCATGCGGTGGTGTCGGCCGGGGGCGTGGTGTACGAGGAGCTCACCCCCGACGACCACCCGCTCGTCGAACTGGCTGGCGGCACCGTCGTCGACGGCCGGCGGGCACCGACGAGCGAGTTGCCGCTCCACACCGGCCTCCTGCGGTCGAGGTCCGAGATCGGAGCGATCGTGCACACCCACTCGAAGTGGGCGGCCGCGTTCGCCGTGGCACGGCTCGACCTGCCGTTCGTGATGAACGAATCGATGGGCACCCGGGCCGAGCGGGTGCTCGTCACCCGCTACGCCCCGCCCGGTTCACCCGAGATGGGCGACGCCGCCGCCGAAGCCTTCGCCCGCCAGCCGGGCAGCCGGGCGGTGCTGCTCGCCAACCACGGTGTGGTCGCCTGGGCCGAAACCGCCGCTGCGGCCTGGCTCGTCGCCGCACAGGTCGAGTGGATCGCCGAAGTCACCGCCGTCGCCCGTCTCCTCGGCGGCGAGCACGTACTCGAACGTCGCTGGCAGGAGGCCATCGGCACCAACTACGGGGTGACCATCGCCCGGGAGGAACCGTCGTGACGCTGCCCATCCCGTTGGGCCCGCCCCGCCAGCTCGCCTACTGCGTCGACGACGCCGAGGCCGCCGCCGCCGAGTGGTCGGCCCGGTTCGGCGCCGGCCGTTCTTCGTCCGCCGCCACATCGCGGTCACCGAGGTGATCGTGCGCGGCCGGCCGGGCCACTTCGATCACACCTCGGCCTACGGGCAGTGGGGCTCGATGATGGTCGAGCTCGTACAGCAGCACGACGACGCCCCGTCGGCGGTGCGCGACGTGTACCGCCGGGGCCAGACCGGGTTGCACCACGTGGCCCACATCGTCGAGGACCTTGCGGCGGCGGAGGCCGCGTTGCTCGCCGCCGGCATCGAGCAGGCGCAGTCCGCGATGGCCGGCACGACCCGGTTCGTGTTCCACGACGCCCGGCCGGAGCTCGGCTACATGCTCGAGCTCTACCAGACCTCGCCCGGCCTGCTCGGCTTCTACGACCTCGTTGCGCGTGCCGCCGACGGATGGGACGGGACCGAGCCGGTGCGCATCCTCGGCTGACTCACCGGCGCGACGACACGACCCCGGTGTCGAACCCGGCGAGGTGCAGCCCGCCGGCCCACCGGGCGTGCTCGATCTTGAGGCACCGGTCCTGCACCACCCGCATGCCCGTCGCCTCGGCCCGCTCGGCGACGGCGTCGTCGCGCAGCCCGAGCTGGAACCACAGCACCGGCGAGCCGAGCGGGAGCACCTCGTCAGCAACGGCACCGAGGTCTTCGACCCGGCGGAACACGTCGACGATGTCGGGCACCACGGGCACCTCGGCGAGGCTGCGGTACACGGGCCGGCCGAGGATCTCGCCGCCCTTGGGGTTGACCAGGTACACCTCGTAGTCGGTCGACGACGACAGCAGGTAGGTCGCGACGAAGTAGCTCGACCGGCTGGGGTCGGCCGAGGCGCCGACGATGGCGACGGTGCGGGACCGGTCGAGCAGCGACTTGGTCTCCCGGATGGACGGCACGTTCCAGGCCATCACCCCTCCTGCGATGCGTGTAACGCCTGATCGAGATCCCAGCACAGATCCTCGGGGTCCTCGAGACCGACCGAGATCCGCACCAGGTCGGCACCCACCCCGGCCGCAGCGAGCGCGTCGTCGGAGAGCTGCTGGTGGGTGGTCGACGCCGGGTGGATGACCAGTGTGCGGCAGTCGCCGATGTTGGCCAGGTGGCTGCACAGCTCCACGGATTCGATGAACCGACGGCCGGCCGCTCGGCCGCCGCGCACCCCGAAGGAGAACACGGCGCCCGGCCCGTCGGGGAAGTACCGCAGGCCGAGCTCGTGGAACGGGTCGCCGGGAAGACCGGCCCAGCGCACCCAGGCGACCGCCGGGTGCCCGGCGAGGAACGACGCGACGACCCGGGTGTTGTCGACGTGCGCCGCCATCCGCAACGGCAGGGTCTCGAGCCCTTGCAGCAGCAGGAACGCGTTGAACGGGCTGAGGGCCGGACCGAAGTCGCGCAGCTGCTCGGCCCGCACACGGGTGAGCCAGCCGTACTCGCCGAAGTTCCCCCACCAGGTGAGCCCGCCGTAGCTTGCGATCGGGGTGGTCATGGCGGGGAATCGGCCCGACGACCAGTCGAACCGACCGGATTCGACCACCACCCCGCCGAGGGAGGTGCCGTGCCCACCGATGAACTTGGTGGCCGAGTGCACGACGATGTCGGCGCCCCACTCGATCGGCCGGCACAACGCCGGGGTTGCCATCGTCGCGTCGACGACGAGCGGCAGCCCGTGGGCGTGGGCCACGTCGGCGAGCGCGGCGACGTCGGCCACGATCCCCGACGGGTTGGCGATCGCCTCGACGTACAGCGCCTTTGTCTCGGGCCGGATCGCAGCCGCAAAGGCCTCGGGCCGATCCGACGGCACGAAGGTCGTGTCGATGCCGAGCCGACGCGACGACACGTCGAGCAGGGTGACGGTGCCGCCGTAGAGCGCGTTTCCGGCGATGAGATGGTCGCCGGAGCCGGCGAGCGCCGCAACCGTGCACCACTCGGACGACTGCCCGCTGGCCGTGGCCACGGCGCCGAGGCCACCTTCGAGGCTGGCCATGCGCTCCTCGAACGCCGACACCGTCGGATTCGCGAGCCGGGAATAGATGAGCCCGTACTTCTGCAGCGCGAACAGGTCAGCAGCGTCTGCGGTGTCCTCGAACACGAAACTCGTGGACTGATAGATGGGCACGGCCCGGGCACCGGTGGCCGAGTCGGGACGACCGCCGGCGTGCACGGCCCGGGTGCGGAAACCCCACGGTCGATCGGTGGTCATGTGTTGCCTCCGAAGACGCGCTCCAGCACGACGGCCACCCCGTCGGCCTCGATCGGTGGTGCCACCTCGTCCGCGAGCGCACGGGTCGTCGCGTCGGCATTTCCCATCGCCACGCCGTGACCCGCCCACCGGAGCATGCCGTGATCGTTCACGTTGTCCCCGAACGCGATCACATCCGCAGCTCCAAAGCCGAGGTGCTCGCAGAGCCAGGCGAGGCCTGAGGACTTGTCGGTACCGGCCCGGACCACGTCGACGAGCGGGAGGCCGGCGTACACCGCCTCGAGGCCGTCGGGCAGCAGCGCACCGAGGGCGACGGTGAGCGCCCGGACGTCACGGGCCGGGTCGAACGCGTACATCCCGTGGACGACGGTGCCGGGCAGGCCGAGCACGTCGTCGAGCCGGTGACGCTCCGGCGGCGGATCGGGCACGAGCGCCGAGAAGCCGGACTCGAAGCCGAACCCGGCCTCGGTGGTCATCGCCCAGCCGACCCCGGGGAACGTGTTGCGGGCCTGACGGATCACCGCGTCAGCGATCGCGCGCGGATACGAGGCCCGATGCAGCAGTGGCCAGCGGTGCTGCAACGTATGGATCGAAACGCCGTTGCCGCACACGGCGTAGGACGCATGGCCGCCGAGCAGGGGCACCACGCCGTCGAGCGCAACGGGTGGCCGGCCGGTCGACAACGTCACGACGGCACCGGCCGCGACCGCGCGCCCGAGCGCGGCGACGACGCGGGGCGACACCACTCCCCGGTGGTCGAGGATGGTGCCGTCGACGTCGAGTGCGACGAGGCGGGGAGCCATGGAGTGCTACTTGATGGCCAGCGCGTTGGGCGGGCTGGCCACCCCCTGGGGGAGGTTGAGGGGGGCGGAGGTGAAGAAGCACTCGTAGCGCCCGTCGGCCGCACAGTCGGCGGCGAGCGCTTCGAGATCCCACAGCTCGCCGAGCGGCAGGCCCAGCATGGGGAGCAGGACCGTGTGGGTGAAGATCTCGTGGAGACGGGAGCGATCGGCCCGGACCTCGGCCAGCTCGACCGCGGTGCTCAGCGCACCCGGCGGCCACACCTCCACGGCCGGGTTGTCGCAGCCGAGGGCGGCGATGTGCAGATCCCAGAGGAACTCGGCCGTCGCAAGGCCCGGGCGCAGGCCGGGAGCGGCGAACCCGGCACCGTCGGCCAGGCGGGCACGCGTCTCGGCCGTCTGCGCCTCGTACCAACCCACCCAGCCGGTGCGCATCAGCAGGATGTCGCCATCCTGCAACGTCGTGCCCTGGGCCTCGAGCGCATTCGTGAGATCGATCGGTTCGATCGGGTCGGGCCGGTCGTAGGCGAGCGGTCGACCCACCGAGGCCCGCCACCGGCCGACGTCGCAGAGCACCGCCCGACCCGCGATCCCCCGGGTGGCCCAATGGGCGATCGCATGCTCCTCGTCGGGCACACCGCCGAAGTGCCCGTTGGGCTCGTTGCGGATGTGGCGGAACCCGTCCCACTGACTCGAGGACTGCGTGTTCCAGCCGTTGAGCACGTCGTCGTGGCTGGTGCCGCCGGGCGGGCCGGTCACCTCGTGCTCGAACGACGCCCGGCCGAACAGCGGTGGGTCGGGGAGGCGCATCGACCAGTTGAGCGCGAACACGGCGCCGCGCCGCACGAGGCCGGACGCTGCGACCACCCGCTCTGGGGTCAACAGGTTCAGGCAACCGAAGTAGTCCGGGGCGGGCCAGACGTCCCACGCCGCCTTGACCCCGTTGCGGTCCGGCAGCTCGGCATAGCTGGGCAGCGACATGCCTCGGACCGTAGCGGTGCCAGGTACCGTCGCGGAGATGGAGTACCGCCGCTTGGGCCGATCGGGCCTGCAGGTCTCGCTGTTGTCGTTCGGGTCCTGGGTCACCTTCGGGAACCAGCTCGACACCGGCCTTGCCACCGACTGCATCGCCGCCGCCTGGGAGGCCGGCTGCAACTTCTTCGACAACGCCGAGGCCTACTCCGGTGGACGCTCGGAGGAGATCATGGGCAAGGCCTTCGACGCACTGGGCCTGGACCGCCGCGACCTCGTCGTGTCGACGAAGCTCTATTGGGGCCTGAAGGACGGCCCGAACCGGCGCAACACATTGAACCGCAAGTACCTCTTGCAGGCACTCGACGGCTCGCTCGAACGCCTCGGCACCGACTACGTCGACTTGGTCTTCTGCCATCGGGCCGACCCGAACACCCCGATCGAGGAGACGGTGTGGGCGATGTCGGACCTGATCGACCGGGGCGCCGCGCTGTACTGGGGCACCTCGGAATGGCCGGCGGCCGACATCCGAGCGGCCTGGGAGATCGCCGAGCGCCACCACCTGCGCAAGCCCGTGATGGAGCAGCCGCAGTACCACCTGCTGCACCGCGAGCGCGTCGAGCAGGAGTACGCCCGGCTGTACGACGAGATCGGCCTCGGACTCACCACGTGGAGCCCGCTCGGGTCCGGGCTGCTGACCGGGAAGTACCTCGACGGGATCCCGGACGGCTCGCGCGGTGCGCTCGCCGGGTACGAGTGGCTGCGCCCGCGGCTCGAGGACCCCTCGGCCGTCACGAAGGTGCGGGCGTTCGTGGCCGTCGCCGAACGACTCGGCGTCTCACCGGCACAGCGGGCCATCGCGTGGTGCGCGTCGAACCCGAACGTGTCGACCGTGATCACCGGAGCCAGCCGACCCGAACAGGTGGTGCACAACTTCGGTGCGCTGGATGCGCTCGCGCTGGTCACCCCCGAGGTGCACGCCGAACTCGACGGGATCAGCCGTGGCCGCCGCTCCTGAAACCCGGGGGGCCGGCCCCCTCGACGGCGTCCGGGTGCTCGACCTGTCTCGCGTGCTGGCCGGGCCGCACTGCGCCAAGGCGCTCGCCGACCTCGGCGCCGAGGTGATCAAGCTCGAACCGCCTGAGGGCGACGTGGTCCGCTTCGACTTCCCCCGGGTGTCGGGCACCTCGGGTTACTACGCGCAGCAGAACACCGGGAAGCGGAACATCAGCCTCGACCTCGACAAGCCCGAAGCCGTCGAGCTGGTGCGCACGCTTGCGGACCGCAGCGACGTGGTGCTGGAGAACTTCCGCCCCGGCGTCGCCGCCCGCCTCGGCCTCGGGTACGCAGACCTCTCGGCTCGCAACGAGCGCCTGGTGTACGGATCGATCTCGGGCTACGGGCAATCCGGCCCGTGGCGCGACCGGCGCGCGTACGCAAGCGTGATCCAGGCCGAGATGGGCCTCACCAAGCTCCAGGGCGACGAGCGGGGCGGCTTGTACGCCAACGATCCGTTCTCCTACGCCGACCTCTTCGCCTCCAAGGAGCTGACGGCGGGGGTCCTCGCAGCGCTGTTCCGGCGGGAGCGCACGGGACGGGGTCAGTGGGTCGAGGTGTCAATGGCAGAAGCCCTGCTCTACATGAACGAACACGTGCACTGGGAGTTGTCCGACGCCGACGGGTCCGAGGACATCCCCAGCTTTCGGCCGGCCGATTTCCCGGTGCTCCCGCTCGCCAACGGCCGCCAGGTCGTCGTGTCGGGTCACCCCTGCGCCAAGGGGAACTTCGCATCATGGTGCCGCCTGATCGGCCGACCCGAACTGCTCGACGATCCCCGTTTCGCAACCATCGGCTCCCGGCGCCGGCACCTGCCATCGATCCTCGAGGCACTGCGGGCCTGGTCGGCCACCGTGGCTGACGAGGACGCGTTCGAGCAGATCGTGAGCACGGAAAAGTTCGCTTGCGGCACCTTGCGCGATGTGCGCGAGGTGGCCGACACCGACTGGGCCGAGAACCGCGAGGCGATCATCGAGGTGAGCGACCGCAAGGGCGGGAGCTTCCGGATCCCGAACGCTCCGTGGCGGTTCTCGGCCGACGAGGTGGGCGTGCGCGGCCTGCCGGCATACCGGGGCGAAGACAACCGGGCGGTGCTCGGCGGGTTGCTCGGCCTCGACGACGCCACCCTCGGCCGTCTCGAAGCCGACGGCGTGCTGTCGAGCCGGATCCCTCGCTGATGGCGCTCCCCGCCTTCGGGATCGCTCCCATGAAGGCGGTGGCCAGCGACCACGCTCCCTCGGGTGCGGGGTGGGCCTTCGAACCGAAGTGGGACGGCTACCGAACGCTCGCGTTCGTGGACCGGGGCCGGGTGCGACTGCAGAGCACCCGCCTTCGCGACGTCACCGCCCGATGGCCGGAGCTGGCCGGGCTGGCCGATGCAGTGCACGCACCGGCCGCCGTGCTCGACGGGGAGGTGGTGGTGCTCGGGCCCGACGGCCGACCGAGCTTCGAGCGTCTCGCACGCGGAGAGGGGCCGGTCACCTACGTGGCCTTCGACGTGCTCTCGCTCGGCGGGATCGAGACCGTGGCGCTCGCCTACCGGGACCGGCGACGGCTGCTCGAGCAACTCCTCGTTCCCGGCCCGCACTGGCGGGTGACCCCGGCGCAGATCGGCGACGGGGAGGCGCTCGTTGCGGCGACCCGCTCGCTCGGCCTCGAAGGGGTGATCGCGAAGCGGCTCGACAGCCCGTACCTCCCCGGCAAGCGGTCAGCGGCGTGGCGAAAGATCAAGCACCGCAACGTCCAAGAGTTCGTCGTCGGCGGTTGGCTGCCCGGCCGTGGGCCGCACGAGATCGGGTCGTTGCTCGTCGGTCACCACGGCTCGCAAGGGAGGTTGCACTGGTGCGGCGCAGTCGGCAGCGGTCTCGACGAGGCCACCGCCCGGCGCCTTCGGCTGCTCCTCGGCGCCAGCGCCCGCACGGAGTCGCCGTTCGATCCGGTGCCCGACGTCGCCGGCGAGCCCCGGTGGTGTCACCCCGTACTCGTGGTGCAAGTGGCCTTCGCCGAGTGGACCGCCGAGGGTCGACTGCGCCACCCCGTCCTGCTCGGGGTGCGCGACGACGCCGATCCGGGGCAGGTCGTGCGGGAGTCCTGACGCCGGTCAGCGGCCGCAGCGCGCGCCTGCGGAGCAAGCGTGGTCGAAGCTTGCCGTCAGCTCGGCAGTCGCTCCGCCCGGTTCGCCGAGGCGGGCGCGCACCGTGCCCGCCACCCGACGGGTGTCGTGCGCCTGCAGGTCCACTTCGCCGCTGACGACGCGCCACGGTCGTGGGTCACCGGCGACGGCGACCAGCACGGTGAAGGTTCCGGGGGACCCCTCCGGTGTCACGGGGTAGCGACCTGCGCCCTCTCGCAGTTCGCCTGCCGGGGTACCCGCGCCGAGAAGCACCAGCACCGAGGCAGCCCGGTCGTCACAGTTGATCGACAACCCGGCCATACCGGGCGCCGCCAGGCCGTTGCGGGTCAGCTCGGCGGCGTCGAACCACAGGCTGCTCGCCGCGGCGGTGGGACCGGCCGGGCGTTCCAGGGTGGCGTCCACGGCACCCCGCAGGCTGCCCCGGCACGCAATCGTCGGGGCAGGCGCCGATGACACCGGGATCGCGGCCGCCGGCGCGACGGTCGAGCTTGCCGGCGAGGGAGGCGGGACGCTCGACGACGCGGCGACCGAACCTGGCCCGGCCGCCGACGACGACACGGTCATGGGCGAGACGCCGGGAGACGACACCATCGCCGTCGGCATCGCGTTCGGATCCGTTCTCGCCGTGGCCGTCGTCGACGTGGTGGCGCACGCGCCGAGGACCAGAAGAGCAGCGAGGGCGACGGACGTCCGCACGGGCGGACGCTATGACTGAACCGGCCGGCTCAGTGCCCGCCGGCGTTGAGGCCACCCGCCGCGCTCAGCCGGGCGTGGGCACGACGCAGGGAGGACTCGACCTCGGCATCGTGCTCGTGGCGAAGCGACTCCTCCGCCCGAGCCTTGGCCGCCCGCGCCCGGTCCACGTCGATCTGGTCGCCAAGTTCGGCCTGATCGGACAGCAGCGAGACCTTGTTGGCCGAAACCTCGACGAACCCTCCGTGCACGGCGACATCGAGGACTCGGCCGTCGGCTCGGGTGATCCTGGTGTGACATTCGGTCAAGGCGGCCAGGAAGGGGGCGTGGCCGGGCAGGAAGGCGATGTCGCCGCCCCCGAGGGTGCGGGTGATCACCATGGTCGCCTCACCGCTGTAGAGCACACGCTCCGGCGACACGACCTCCACCTGCATGACGGTGGACGAACCGGCCATCGCGGATCAGGCCCCCGCCTGCTTGCGCAGGGCGTCGGCCTTGGCCAGCACCTGCTCGATGCCACCGACGTTGAGGAACGCCTGCTCGGGCACGTCGTCGAGTTCGCCGTTCACGACGGCCTCGAACGACTCGACCGTCTCCGAGACGGGCACCGTCTCGCCGGACACGCCGGTGAAGACCTCGGCGACGTAGAACGGCTGCGACAGGAACCGCTGGACCTTTCGGGCCCGGTTCACGGTGAGCCGATCCTCTTCGGAGAGCTCGTCGAGACCGAGGATGGCGATGATGTCCTGCAGTTCCTTGTAGCGCTGCAGGGTCTCCTGCACGCGACGGGCCACCGTGTAGTGGCGATCGCCGACGACCTCGGGGGCGAGGATCGTGGAGGTGGAGGCCAGTGGATCCACCGCCGGGTAGATGCCGAGCGCCGCCACCTGGCGGGACAGCTCAGTGGTGGCGTCGAGGTGCGTGAAGGTCGTGAACGGCGCCGGGTCGGTGTAGTCGTCGGCGGGCACGTACACCGCCTGGAGCGAGGTGATCGACCGCCCCCGGGTGGAGGTGATGCGCTCCTGGAGCTGTCCCATCTCGTCGGCAAGGGTGGGCTGATAGCCCACGGCCGAGGGCATACGGCCGAGCAGCGTGGACACTTCGGAACCGGCCTGGACGAAGCGGAAGATGTTGTCCACGAACAGCAGGACGTCCTGGTTCTGGACGTCGCGGAAGTATTCGGCCATCGTCAGGGCCGACAGCGCGACCCGCAGGCGCACGCCCGGCGGCTCGTCCATCTGGCCGAAGACGAGGGCGGCCTTCTCGTACACGCCCGACTCCTGCATCTCGAGACGCAGGTCGGTGCCCTCACGGGTGCGCTCGCCGACCCCGGCGAACACCGACACGCCACCGTGGTTCTGGGCGACACGGCGGATCATCTCGGTGATGAGCACCGTCTTGCCCACGCCGGCGCCGCCGAACAGACCGATCTTGCCGCCCTGCAGGTACGGGGTGAGCAGATCGATGACCTTGATCCCGGTCTCGAACATGCGGGCCCGAGGCTCGAGGCTGTCGAACGAGGGGGCGTCACGGTGGATATCCCAGCGCTCGACCCCGTCGGCATAGCCCGGCTCGGCGTCGAGGACCTCGCCCCAGACGTTCCACACGTGGCCGAGCACCTTGTCGCCCACGGGAACGGCGAGGCCACGGCCGGTGTTGCGCACCGGCGTGCCTCGAACGAGGCCGTCGGTCGGCTTGAGGCACACGGCGCGAACCCGGCCGTGACCGATCTGCTGGGCGACCTCGGCGAGCACGGCGATGTCGTTGCCCTGCACGGTGATCGTCATCTCGACGGCGGTGTTGATGTCCGGCACGGCGTCGGGGGGGAACTCGACGTCGACCACAGGGCCGGCGATGGCGACGACGCGGCCGTCCTTCAATGTGGTGGTGGGCTCGGTCATGGTCATGGGACGAAGCTCCTGGATGGTGGTCGCGTGAGTGCTAGGAGAGGACGGGGCCGTCGAGCTGGAGGAGGGTGAACGACGCGTTCTGCGCGTCGTCGGCGGCGAGGGCCTCGGCGCCGCCCACGATCTCCATGATCTCGGTCGTGATCGCGTCCTGGCGGGCACGGTTCATGACTCGGGTGAGGTTCTTGATGAGTTCCTCGGCGTTGTCGGTGGCCGCCTTCATCGCTCGCTGGCGGGCCGCCTGCTCGGACGCCGCAGCGTTGAGGAGCGCCGCGTAGGTGCGGGCCTCGATGTAGCGCGGCACCAACGAATCGAGGATGGTCGACGGATCCGGCTCGAACTCGTACGACGAGTTCGGTGCTGCGTCCGGGCGGCCGTCGCCACCGGCCATGATCTCCCGGTCGAGGGGAACCAGCGGCCGCATGACGACCTCCTGGTACCCAGCAGAGACGAAGCGGGTGTAAATCAGCAGGATGCGGTCGGCCTCGCCGGACAGGTACAGCGCCATCGCCCGGCGGGCGATGGACTGCGCATCGGCATAGGTGGGCTGCTCGGAGAAACCACTGAAGCCGCCGGCGATCTTGTAGTTGCGGAACCGGAAGTAGCTCTGCGCCTTGCGGCCGACGGTGACCAGCTCGTAGTCACGGCCGGCGAGCACGTCGGCTTTGATCTGGCCTTCGGTGGCGCGCAGCACCATCGCGTTGTAGCCACCGCACAGCCCTCGGTCGGCCGACACGGGGACGTAGCACACCTTCCGGACCTCGCGAGGCGCAAGGAGCGGCGAGGACGCCTCGCCACCCGCAGCGGCCAGGTCGCGCACGACGGCGGTGATCTGATCGGCGTAGGGCACCGCCTGAGCGACCCGCTGCTGGGCCTTCGCGATGCGCGACGCTGCGATCAACTCCATGGCGCGCGTGATCTTCTTGGTGGCCTGCACCGAGCGGATGCGGCTCCTGAGGATGCGTTCCTGACCTCCGGCCATGCGGCGCTCCTACTCCGTGCGCAACGTCTTGCCGGAGGTGGCGTCGTGGACACCCTCGGCCGACGTCTTGGTCGGGTCCGTATCGTGGCCGGCGGCGACGTTCACGACGAACGACGACTTGAACTGGGCGACCGTGTCACCGAGGCCGGCAGGGAGCGCCTTGGTCTGGCGGATCTCGTCGAGCAGGGAGCGGAACCGAGTGCGGAACGCCTCCAGGAGTTCGGCTTCGAAGCGCCGCACGTGCTCGACCGGCAGGTCGTCGAGGTAGCCGTTGGTGCCGGCGAAGATGGAGACCACCTGCTCCTCGACCGGCATCGGGCTGTTCTGCGGCTGCTTGAGCAGTTCGACGAGGCGATACCCGCGCTCGAGCTGCGCCTTGGACACTGCGTCGAGCTCGGACCCGAACGTGGCGAACGCCTCGAGTTCGCGGAACTGGGCGAGATCGAGCTTGAGCGTGCCGGCGACCGACTTCATCGCCTTGATCTGCGCTGCGCCACCAACGCGGGACACCGAGATGCCCACGTCGACCGCCGGGCGCACGCCCGACTTGAACAGCGCATCCTGGAGGTAGATCTGGCCGTCGGTGATCGAGATGACGTTGGTCGGGATGTAGGCCGACACGTCGCCACCCTTGGTCTCGATGACCGGGAGCGCCGTGAGCGACCCGGCCCCGAGGGCGTCGGAGAGCTTTGCCGCCCGCTCGAGCAACCGGGAGTGCAAGTAGAACACGTCTCCCGGATACGCCTCACGGCCCGGCGGACGCCGCAGCAGGAGCGACAGCTGGCGATACGCCTCGGCCTGCTTGGAGAGGTCGTCGTAGACCACGAGGGCGTGCTCGCCGTTCTCCATCCAGTGCTGGCCCATGGCGCAGCCGCCGTACGGGGCGAGGTACTTGAACGGCGCCGGGTCCGTCGCCGACGCAACGACCACGACCGTGTACTCCATCGCCCCGGCCTGGCGCAGGTTCTCCACGGTCTGGGCGACCGTCGAGGCCTTCTGGCCGCAGGCGACGTAGATGCACCTCACGCCCTGACCCTTCTGGTTCAGGATCGTGTCGATGGCGACCGAAGTCTTCCCCGTCTTGCGGTCGCCGATGATCAGCTCCCGCTGACCCCGGCCGATCGGCGTCATGGCGTCGACGGCCTTGATGCCGGTCTGCATCGGCTCGTGCACGGGCTTGCGGCCCATGATCGAGGGCGCCTGGATTTCCATCCGTCGGGGCTGGACGTTCGTCAGCGCGCCTCGGCCGTCGATCGGCTCGCCAAGGGCGGAGACCACACGGCCGAGCAGGCCGTCGCCGACGGGCACCGAGAGGATCCGGCCGGTTGCGGTGACCGCCTGGCCTTCGGCGATGCCGCCGGTGTCCCCGAGCACGACGGCGCCGATCGACTCCTCGTCGAGGTTCAACGCCAGGCCGAGCGTGCCGTTCTCGAATTCGAGCAGCTCGTTGACGGCGGCGCCGGGGAGGCCCGAAACACGGGCGATGCCGTCACCGATCTCGGCGATTCGGCCCACGGTGCGGGCCTCGAGGGTGGGCTCGAAGCCTTCGAGGTTCCGCTTCAGCGCCGCAGCGATGTCGGCGGCGGAGATGGTCAGCTCTGCCATGGGGGCTCCTAGAGACGGGACGTGAGCTGGTCGAGACGGGAGCGGACGCTGCCGTCGATGACGGTGTCGCCGACCTGGGCGACGATGCCGCCGAGGATCGACGGGTCGATGACGACCTTCAGGGTGACGGCCTGCCCGGTCGCATTGGCGAGTGCGGCGGCGAGACGTTCGCGCTGCTCGTCGGAGAGCGGGACGGCGCTGCGAACCTCCGCGACGGCCAGGTTCTTCGCTCCCGCCGCCCGGTGCACGAGGCGGTCGATGATCTCGGGCAGGTCCCGACCACGGCCGGCGCCGACGACGAAGCTGAGCAGCGCCGTGGTGGTGACCGAGGCCTTCCCGCCGAGGACGTCCTCGACGATCGACTGCCGGCGGGCCGCCGGGATCAACTCGTCGGTCAGCGCACTACGCAGCGAGTCGGATCCCTCGAGGGCTCGGGCGAACCGGAACAGCTCGTCCTCGACCTCGTCGAGAATTCCTTCGCCCTGGGCAACGGAGAACAGGGCGTTGGCGTAGGCGTCGATGCGATCACTCATCGGGAGGCCCCCACTCGGACGATGAACTGCTCGACCAGGTCATGCTGCGTGGATTCGTCGAGCTGGCTGGAGACGAGCCGGCGGGTGGCCGCCGACGCAATCGCAGCGACCTCGGCCTGAACTTCTCCGGCGAGCCGACTCTGGCCCACGGACAGGTCGGCCGCCGCCTTGGACTCGAGCTCGACCGCTTCTGCGTCGAGTCGGGCCCGTCCGTCGACGAGCAGTTGGGCGGCCTGTGCGTCGGCGTCGGCGAGTAGGCGGGCCCGTTCCGCTTCGATGTCGCCGAGTTGCGACCGGATGGTGGTGGCCGCCTGCTGGGCGGCCTGACGAGCGTCGGCCGCACCGCGAAGTTCTTTGTCGATCCGCTCGGTGCGGGCCGCAAAGGCCTTCTTGAACTGCGGAAGGGCGAACTTCCACAGAGCGCCGAAGATCAGGACGAAGGCGAGACCACCCCAGATGATCTCCTTCGTCTCCGGGAAGAGCCAGTGATGGCTCTCGAAGGCCCCTTCGGCTGCGAGCACACTCGACAGCACGCTCATCGCACACCTGCCTGCATCGTCTCGTCGACGGCGGCACGAGCCGCGGCGACGTCCACGTTCCGACCGAGCACCTTTGACGCCGCTGCTGCGGTCACCTCGGCTGCCGCGCCGGCGATCTGGTCGGCGATCGCCGCCCGGGCGGCCTCGGCCTCGGCAAGGCAGCCGCTCGCTGCTCGGCGATTCGGGCGTTCACGGCGCCGATCCGACTCTGGCGTTCCGCATCGAGGACCTGACGGGCGGCGTCGAGCCGAGCGGTGGCCTCCTGGCGGATGGCTGCAAGGGCTGCCTCGTACTGGGTGACCTCGGCCTGGGCGTCACGCCGGAACTTCTCCGCGTCCGCGTGGGCATCCCCCACCGACTTCGCACGTGCCTCCATACCGGCGGCGAGCTTCGGGTACACGACGTACCGCATCACGAAGAACAGGACGAGGAAGCACCCGACCGACCACAGGATCTCCGGCATGACCGGCAGGATCGGGTTGGGTGGTTCGGCGGTGGATGCTGCCTGATCTCCCGCGGTCAGTGTGCGGGACAACAGGCCGCCCGCGTCTGCGGCGGCGATGAGCACGGCTGCTCCTTGCTGGACGGATCGGTTGGGGACGAGTGGCGGTCGGGACCGCCAGCCGCGATCAGGCGAACTTGAGGAGGATGAAGACGACGAAGCCGATGAGGGCGAGCGCCTCGGTGAAGGCGATACCGAGGAACATCGTCGTGCGGACCATGCCGGCCGCCTCGGGCTGGCGGGCCATGGCCTCGACGGACTTGCCGACCAGGTAACCGATGCCGATGCCCGGGCCGATGGCGGCCAGGCCGTAGGCGTACCCGGCAGAGCTGGCAGCAGCGACGTTCTTCTCGTCGCCAGCGGCGGCCTGGGCGAGGATCGAGATGGCTTCCATTGCTTGTCCTTGTCTGGTGGTCTGGGGTCGGGAGCCCGGCTCAGTGTTCCGGGTGAGCGGCGCCACCGATGTACACGGCGGCGAGGATCGTGAAGATGTAGGCCTGAAGGAAGGCGACGAGCACCTCGAACCCGGTGAGGAAGATGAGCATCACCAGGGGGAGGATGGCGATCGGCTTCTGCCACGCCAGCTGGCCGCCGATGAGGGCATCGGTGAGCACGGCGAAGGTCACGAGCAGGATGTGGCCCGCCATCATGTTGGCGAAGAGACGAACGGCGAGGGAGAACGGCCGCACGAGGAAGGTTGAGATGAGCTCGATCGGGGTGACCAGGATGTAGAGCGCCTTGGGCACGCCGGGCGGGAAGAGCACCGACTTGAAGTACCCGGCGCCCTGATGCTTGAGACCGACGCCGTTGAACACGATCCAGATGATCAGGGCGAGCACCATCGGCGCAGCCATCCGAGCCGTGGCCGGCATCTGGAACAGCGGGATGATGCCCGGCACGTTCAGCAGGTAGATGAAGCAGAACAGCGACAGCAGGAACGGCGTCCAGCCCATGCCGTCCCTGCCCATGGTCTGCATGATCACGCCGTTCTGGATGAAGTCGACGACCGACTCGGCGAAGTTGCGCACGCCCTTGGGTGCGCCGTCGGACGGTTTCGACGCAGCGATCCAGAACACGATGATCGGGATCACCGCCGCCAGGATGCTGATGATCGCGATCTTGTTGAACCCGGGGAACAGGTCCTTCCAGACCAGCAGCTCGCTGATCTCCGGGAACTTCAGCGCGAGCACGTTCACGGCGTCTCCGTCCTGTTCTCGAGGGGCCCGGGGCGACCGGGCTTCAGACCGGGGAAGGCAAGGCTGGCCGACACGTAGCGGATCTCCCAGAACAGCAGACCCAGGTGCGTGACGATCAGCGTGAGGCCGAGCGCCGGGAGCGCCATCCACGAGGCGTCCCGGACCACAAGCACGGCCAGGAAGATGAGCCCGAGCCGCACCAGGTAGCCGAACAGCGCGGCCGCCATCATGAGGGCGAGCGAGATACGGGCGGTGCCGGCGAGCAGGGCCGCCGACAACACGAAGTTCACCACGACGATGGCAACGCCGTAGGCGCCCGACGCTGCGCCCTGCAGCCCCCACAATGCTCCGCACAGCACGACGAGGACGGGGGCGATCCACGATGCCCGCTTGACGAGATCGCGAGCGATCTGGGCTTCGGGGGCCGGGCCGTCGAGGCGGGTGAGGGTGGTGGCACTCATGCCGGTCCTCCCGCGGGGCGCCCGCGGCGGGCGGGCGAGCGCCGAGCCTCGGGCCGGGCGGCGGAGCGCATCGGGGCGACGGTGAACCCGGCGAGCTCGCGGTCACGTTCGAGGCGACGCATCTCGGCGTCGTACGCGTACCAGAGCTTCACGAACTGGCCGACGAGGGCGAACACCACGAGCACGATCATCAACAGCGGGGTGGTGCCGAGCCAGCGGTCGAGGCCGAAACCGATCGCCAGGAAGATTCCCGTGGTCGCAGCGAACTCGAACGCACGAGACAACGCGTCACCGAAGCCGCGATGCAAATCTCGACGGGCTCGAAGGCGGTCCACGGGTCTCCGGTCTCGGTGGGGTCTGGTTCGTTACGGGGAACGGTGCAGGGATGGTTGCAGCTGCGTCAGCCGCTTGTGAACGGTCGCGCAATCTAGGGGGCCACCGCACGACGGCGCAACGTGCAGCAACCTCGCCCGACCCTTGGATCCGACCCTTGGCGATGAGCCGAACGGCCGTCCCCGGGTCCCGACCGCCGTCGTTACGCTCCGGCGCCGGACCGAGGGCCAAGGGGGCGGATCGGCCTCGGCGGAGGCCTCGGCGGGAGGTGGAGTCGTGGAGCTCTCATTCATCGCGGCGGCGCTGCGGCGGCGGGCCTGGCTGCTTCCGCTGGGGCTGCTCCTCGGACTCGTCGTGGGCACCAGGATCGGGGGGTCCACGTCGAGTTGGTACGAGGCGCGCGCGGTGCTCATCATCCAGCCGCCGCAGAACCCGCTCGGCGGCAATACGTTCGTGAACGACCCCGACCGCTACGTGATCGGCCAGCTCAGCGTGTTGCAGAGCTCCGAGCTCGCCGCCCGACTGGCCAGCAGCTTCCCGGGGGAGACGACGTCGTCGATCCGGGGGGCCGTCACCGTCACCCAGCAGCCCCGCACCGACCTCGTCACCGTGACGGCCCGCTCGGGCGATCCTGCGCGAGCCGAGCAGCTCGCGAACGCCTGGGCCGAGCTCTACATCAGCGACCTGCGGGAGCGAGCCTCGGTATCGCAGGGCCCCGCGCTCGAAACGGTCCGGCGCCAGATCGACGATCTCAACGGCCGGCTCGCCGGCCTCCAGCAGACCATCTCCGACAACCAGAAAGTGATCGCCGACCAGTCCACCCTCGTCACTGCGCTGAGCGCCGGAGGCACGAATCCCGCCGCCGACCCCAGGATCCTCGCGGTGCGCGAGGCGGTCACGGCCGCGACGGCCAAGGTGACCGAGGCGCAGGCCCAGCAACAGCTGCTCCTGCAGCAGTACAACGAGTTCCTGCAGAACCGGTCGCAGCTCGAGCTCGCGGCGAACCTGCGCGTCGCGAGCGAGATCGTGCAGCCGGCGCTCACCCCCACGCTGCCCACCTCCGACGCCGACAACCGGTCGCTCCTGCTCGGAGGCACCGCCGGGATCCTCGCCGGGTTGTTCGCGGCCGTCGCCTGGGCGCGGCTGTCGATGCGGCTGATCGACGAAGACCAGGCCGAGGCAGTGCTCGGGCAGCCCGTCATCGGGCGGCTGACCCGCAACCGAGCGTTCACCGGCCCGCTGGCCGATCAACTGGTCCGGCCGCTGCCCGACCGCGCCCGGGCTGCGGTCCATCAGGTCTGCGTGCGGGCCGAATCGCTCGGTCCGCAGGGTCGCCCGCTGCGGGTCGCCGTGATCGGCACCACCCACCGCTCCGGCTGCACCACGGTGGCAACCGCGCTCGCCACCCAGTTCGCCGCCACCGGGGCCCGGGTCGTGCTCGTCGACGCCGACCAGCACGACCCGGAGATCACCGGCGCACTGGCCGATCCCGACCGCAGCGGGATCGTTGGGGTGTTGGCGGGGAGCACGGGAGGCCGCCGCGATCCAGGTCCGCTGAGCGAGACCGGACGTCCGGAGATCCGCGCCCTCGGGTTCAGCACCGGCGGCGCAACGGTCCTTCGCCGGGAGGACATCTCGAGGCTGCTCGACGGTGCCCACGCGGCGGCGCCCGATGCACAGGTGATCGTGGTGGACGGCGGCGCCCTTCCGGCGGCGGCCTCGACCCTGCAGCTCGCGCACCTTGCCGACGCCGTGGTGCTCGCCGTCCCGTTCCGCCGGCAGCGTGCCGACGAGCTCGCCGACCTTGCAGGCCAACTCCACGGGCTTGCCGTGCTCCCGGTGCTCACCCACCCCTCGCGGCGGGCTCGACGCCTACCCGTCGTGACGCCCACCGCCGAGGACCGGGCCGAGGCCGTCGAGACCGACGCCGTGCCCGAGCCGGTCGGCTGACACGGTGCCTCGAGCCGAGCGCCGGCCGGTGGTTCACCAGGGGAAGGGCCGGCGCAGCGATCGAAGGCTGCATCGCGCTCGCCACCGATGCCGTCTCGGCAGCGCACCGAGCTCCCGTTCCACCTCGCCGAGCGCGACGAGCGCGCGCGCCGCCTCGGTCTCCGTGGCCGGTTCCGGTGCGTGGGCGGCCGCCGTCGCAAGCACCGCCAACTCCCCGAGGCCCGGCACCGGCGCTCCGACCCGGGACACTGCGACCTCGACGAGTTCGGCGTCGGTCGCCGAGGCGCGGCGCTCCCCGCCGAGGTCGTGCACCCGATCCATGGCTTCGGCGAACGCCCCGAGCACGACCCGGTCCGGGGATCCGGCCGTGCGGCGCGCCCGGGACCGAACCCGTTTGCGACCGACGACGGCGGCCGCGGCGAGGGTGGCAGTGGCGAGGGCGACCCCGGGGATGACGGCGACACCTGAGGGGAAGCCGCCGGCGACGACCGGTACCGGTAGCTGCGGACCGGCGAGCGTCGTCGGGGGGCTCGGCGCCGTCGTCGCGGGCGCCGGCGGCGCAGTCGCCGGCTCGAGCAGCGCCGGCGCGTCGCCGATGTCGTCGCCCGCTGCCGGCTGTTCGACCTCGGGAACCGGGTCGAGCGCAACCCAGCCGGTCCCGTCGACGTGCACCTCCGGCCAGGCGAAGGCGGTATCACTCCGGACGGTGCCGTCGTTGCCGACGAACCCGACGGCGATCCGGACGGGCAGCCCGACGGAGAGGGCCAACACCCCGAAAGAGGCGACGAATTGCTCGCTGCGCCCGCGCCGGGAGCGCTCCAGGAAGGTCTCGAGCACTGCGATCGAATGCCCGGGCGGGCTCGACTCGTCGCGGCGGAACTCCCCGCGCAGGTACGCAGCGAGCCGGACGGCCCGCTCGTAGTCGTCCGTCGCTCCCGCAACGATCCGACCGGCGAGCGCAACGAGGGCTGCGGGGACCTCGAAGCCGTCCACCTCACCGCCGGCACGAACGGTCGGCTCGTCGCGCGCGGACGACCCCCGACCGGCCGGCTGCGAGCGAACCGTCACGACCTCGCCGGGCGTAAGCGGCTCGTCGGCCAGGAGCGCACCGCCGTTTGCGTCGACCCGAACGGGTCGGCTCGTCCCGAGCAGTTCGCCGTCCGGCACCGGAACCCAGCGACCGTCGAGCGCGCCGACCGTCACCTCGACGCGCAGGTCGTCCGCTGCGCCGGCCCGATCTGCGCCAGCCGGCCGAAGATCGTCGGGCGGCATCCAACTGCGACCGTCGAACCGGTCGAGGGCGACCAGTCGCCAGCGTGGGACCGGATCGCCCGACACCCGGAAAAGCAAGGCGGGCGGTGTGATCGAGCGCCACTCGTCGACCCGGGCCAGCGGGCTGACCTCGACCGTGGCCGACGCCGAGGCATCGGCGGCGACACGCGGGTCGAGCCGGGATCCCTCGCCGACCACACCGGTGACGGCGACGGCGACGGCGACGGCGATCACGAACGGGCCTGCGACGCGCCAACGACGGCGACCCGACCGGACATGGTTTGCGCGTGCGCCGGCGACCGTCGCCATGGTCACGACGCTCGAGCCGACCACGCCCGCCACGTGCCACGACGGCGGCGGACCAGCGGGAGCACCCGTCACGGCGGCGGTCACGACGAGCCCGAGCGATGGCACGACCGCGACCACGGGTGGCGCGCCGATCCGCACGGCGACCACCGCAGCGGCACCGGCGAGGGACGCGACGAGCGCGAGCACGGAAACGGCGGCCGGCGTCGGCGCGACGGGCCAGCGCGCGGCGAACAGCGGTGCCAGGCCACCTTGCAGCCCGTCGAGGAGATCCCCGGGCCCACCACCGGCGATCCAGGCGGCCGCCACCGCCGCGACGACCGACATCGACCCGTGGAGCACGACACAGGGCAGGACGGCGACGACCCGGTGGACCGCACGAGGCGCAGACCGAGATCCACCCGGCTCACGAACGCGCCCGCCGACGAGCGCGAGCAAGCCGTGCACCAACGCGGCGAGAACCACGACACCAGGTGCGACCACCACCCCGAACGGGGTGCCCAGGCCGACTGCGCTCCAGGCGACCCCTGCCGTCGACGCGAGCAGCCCCGACCGGACACTGCGGGGCACAGCGACGGCCCCGGTCGTCGTCACCGTCCGGTCCGCCAACGCCGGGCGAAGTCCCGGCCCGTGCGGACGTCGATGGTCCGAACGGGCAACGCAACGCCCGGACCCGGACCGTCGACCACCCGGACCACCGCCAGACCGGGGCGCACCCGACGGTCCGCTAGGAGCCGCACCAGCAACGGCGAGCGACCTGCGCCGGAGACGAGGATCGTCTCATCGGCGGCAACCGGGCCGAGGACTGCGCGGACGGGAAGCGTCGCCGCCGGGGCGGTCCGGCCCACCGATGCGGCGAGACGGAGCAGTTCGTCACGACCGGCCAACGGCCCGGTCGGGCCGGTGGCGCGCGCATCGGTCGTGCGCAGCAGGACCTCGAGCCCCCCGACGATGCCCTGCGCGGCGAGGCTCGCAGCGATCTCGACCGCCACCTCGAATTCCTGCCCGGACAGCACCCCGGCGCTCGTGTCCAACAGCACCAACCGATCCGCTCCGGCTCGCTTGGCGACCTCGCGTACGACGAGGCGCCCCATTCGGGCCGACGTCGGCCAGTGGACGAGCCGGGTATCGTCCCCGGGGACGTAGGTACGCAGGCTGCGGAATTCAGCCGACGGGTCCTCACCGCGCCCGCCGCCCTGCTCGTGCCAGCCTCGGCCCATCACCCGAACCGGTCCGAGATCGTGCAGGGTGGGATGAACCCACACGAGATCGTCGTCGTCGTTCCGGATCGACCGACACAGCAGGTCGAGCGGATCCGAACGCTCGATCACCAGCGGACCGACCCGGTGAACCCCTCGACGGTGCGCCGGCAGTTCGTAGCGCCAACGAGCGACGCCGCCGGCCGCCATAGGGGGAACCGTCACGGGCACCTCGGCCCCGTCGAAGGCGTCGACCACGCGCGTCGCGGCATCGGCAGCACCGGCCGCGACCCGTAAGCGGCACCGCACCCGACCGCCGACCGGGACGAGTCGGTGGGCAACGGATCGTTCCAGCACGGCGGTACTGCGGACACGGGGCGACACGAACGCCGAGAGCACCAGGGCGGCGGCGCTCGCTGCGAGCGCCGTGAGTTCGCCGTACCCCGTGAATGCACCGAGTCCGGCGAGCGCCGGAGAGGCCAACGCCAGGCCGGTGCCGCCCGACGTGAGTCGGGTGCGGCGGCGACGTCGGGAGCTCACGTCGCTCGCGGCCGTGGCACCGGCACGGCTTCGAGGATGCGATCGAGCACCTCGGCCTCCCCGATCCCGTCGAGCTCGGCCTCGGACGTGACGGCGATGCGATGGGTGAGCACCGGGCGGATCACGGCCTTGATGTCCTCGGGGGACACGAAGGAACGACCCCGGCCGACGGCATGAGCGCGGGCGACCGCCAACAGCGTGAGAGTGCCGCGCGTGGACACCCCGAGGCGCAGGTCCCGGTGCGACCGAGTCCGCTCGACGACGTCGGCCACGTACTCGCGCACGAGCTCACCGACGGCGACGGTTCGCACGGCTTCGATGACCCGGGCGAGACGGGCGGCGCCGATCACGGGCCGCAACCCCGCCACCGGGTCGGCACCGGTCCGGCCCGCCATGACCTCCAGTTCGGCCGCTCGGTCGGCGTAGCCGAGGCCGATCTTCAACGCGAACCGGTCGAGCTGCACCTCCGGTAGGGGATACGTGCCGTGGAGATCGAGCGGGTTCTGCGTCGCGACGACCATGAACGGCCGAGGAACCGCACGGGCCACACCGTCGACGGTCACCTGGCGTTCCTCCATCACCTCGAGCAGGGCCGCTTGGGTCTTGGGCGACGCCCGGTTGATCTCGTCGGCCACCACGACATGGGCGAACACCGGACCGGGCCGGAAGCGGAACTCGTTGCCCGTCGGGTCGAAGATCGTCACACCCGTGACGTCGGAGGGCAGCAGGTCGGGGGTGAACTGGATACGCCGGGCCGTCCCTCCGATCGACGCCGCGAGCGCACGGGCGAGCGAGGTCTTCCCGGTTCCTGGGTTGTCCTCGATCAACAGATGCCCGCCGGCGAGGAGGCACGCGACGGCGAGATGGACCTTGTCGCGCTTGCCGCGCAGGACGACTTCGACGTTGTCGGCCAGACGCTCGAACACCGCGTGTGGGTGAAGATCGGGCGGCGACACGGGTGCGGGGCTCGGTGAAGTGGCGCGCGTCATGGGGTCCCCGGTGCGGTGGTAGGCGGTGCGGTCGTCGGCGGTGCGGTCGTCGGCGGTGCTGCCACGATCACGGTCACGGTGGCCGGAGCCGAGACCCGACCGAGTTCATCGGTGACGGTGTAGCTGAACGTGGCCGTGCCCCCGGGACCGACGTAGATCGCTGTCGCTCCGCTGACGCTCAACGTGCCCGGACCGACGAGCGGCCCAACCGTGACCATGGGAGTTCCGGCGCCGCCGGCCGCCCCGAGCGCGATACGGACCGGCACGCCGTCGACGGCCCGGACGGTGATCGTCTCCGCCGCCGGTGGCGGCGGTGGCAAGACCTCGATGGTCACCGTTGCCGAAGCGCTGCCGCCCGGGTACTCGATCCGATACCCGAGCCGGACCGTGCCCACGAAGCGGGGTGACGCTGCGAATGCCGGCGCAGGACCGTTACCCGACACGATCCCCGACCCCGCCGGGAGCGGATCTGCGACGTCGTAGCGCAACGGGAGACCGGCCGGGTTCGACACGGGTAACGGCACCGTCACCGATGCACCGGCGAGGACCGAGACCGACCCGTCACGAGCGCTCGGCAGCGCCAGCACGACCACGTCGACCTCGGCCCCGGCCTCGACGCCACAGGCGTTGCGCACGCGGTAGGCGAAGCGGCCTCGAGTAGCCCCTGGCGCTGGATCGAACCGCACGATCCCGCGAGCCGCGTCCAGCACCGTCACGGCACCTCCCGCCACCGCGGTGGAGACGGTCACGGCACCCGACGTGTCGGCGTCGTTGGCCAAGAGATCAATCACCACCGGCGTACCCGTCGTCGTGGTCGCCGTGTCGTCGACCGGTTCCGGAGGGCGGGCCGCACACGGGTCGACAACGACCCGCACCGTCGCCGTCGCCGTCGGACCGTCACCAGCCCGAGCCGTGTAAGGGAAGGTGACGGTTCCGGTGAAGCCGCGTGGCGGAACGAATCGGACGCCGGCCGGATCGAGGCTGACGGCACCGCCCGGGCTCGCAGGGCCGACCGCCACCACCGTGAGCCCGGCACCTTCGGGGTCGGTGTCGTTCGCAAGGGCATCGATCACCACCGGGGTCTCGAACGGCGTACGTCCCCGGTCATCGCGCGCCACCGGGGGTAGGCGGGGTGGGGGCAGCACGGTGACGGCGATCGTCGATGACGCCTCGATCCCGGAGCGGCCCTGCACGGCGTAGGCGACGACGAAGGTGCCCGTCCGGGCGCCCGACGCGATCGTCAGCACGGGGCTCGTGACGGCGACGGTGAGGCCAGGCGGCGCCGACGCCGACACCACCTGCAGCGCAGTGCCCTCGGGGTCGACGTCGTTGATCGTGGGATCGATCGAGACCGTTGCATTCGCAACCATCGACAGGGCATCGGGCCGCGCCACCGGAGGCTGGCGTACCCGGGGCGCGACCCGGACCACGACGGTCCCGGTGGCCCGAGCACCGGAGGTCGTGGCTGCCGTGTACGGGAAGGAAGCAACCCCGGAGAACCCGGACGGCGGGACGAAGCGCACGCCGTCGCCGGCCAGGCTGACCGACCCGCCGGGGACAGCCGGGCCGGCGGCGACGACGCTGAGACGTCCACCCTGCGGGTCGGCATCGTTGACCAGCACGGGAATGATGGCGCCGTCCTCGGTCACGTCCGCCGTGTCGTCGACGACGACCGGAGGTCGAACGTCCGGTGGTCGGGGGACCACTCCGACGACGACCCGAGCCGAGGCCGTGCGCCCGTATGGATCGCGGATCGAGTACGAGAAGGTGTACGTGGCGGGTGTTGCCTCGAACGGGACGAACGTGAGCGACTGGTCGGGATGCACGGTGATCTCGCCCCCGCGCGCCGTCGGACGACCGGCAAGCGCCACCGGGAGACCGTCGGGATGGCCGTCGTTGGCCAGCACGGCGATCACGGAGGAACTGCCGACCGTCACCGTTACGGCGTCGTCGCGCGCCACGGGACCGGAGCCGGCCGGGGCGACCACCTGCACGTACACCTGGGCCGAGGCCGTCGCCCCGGACCCGTCGGCGACGGTGTAGCCGAACGAGGTCGAACCGAGGAAGAACGGGGGCGGTTCGTAGCGGATGCTTGAGGCCGACAGCCGACTCACCCGACCCACGCCGGGTGCCTCGAGAGCCACGATCGACAGCGGTCCACCGTCGGGGTCGGTGTCGTTGGCGGTGACGACGACCGTCGTGGGCGCCGACGGCACGACGACCCGGTCGTCGAGGGCGACGGGGGGCCGG
>JBEIFW010000021.1:0-28628 GCA_040382215.1 Acidimicrobiales bacterium | reverse complement strand
TGCGGCCGTAGTTGAACACCAGCGTTCCCCCATCGGTGTGCTCACCCTGGCGAGGATCGGCGTGCTCGTACAGCGCCGTGCCATCGAAGCGGCCGAGCGCCCAGTCGTCTTTGGGGAAGTGGGCCGGGACCCAATCGACGAGCACGCCGATACCCCGCCGGTGGAGGTGATCGACAAGGAACCGGAAGTCGTCGGGCACACCGAAGCGTGCCGTCGGGGCGTAGTACCCGCTGACCTGGTATCCCCACGACGGCGCGTACGGGTGCTCGCTCACGGGCAGCAGTTCCACGTGGGTGAACCCGAGGTCGGTGACGTGGTCGGCCAATTGGACGGCGAGTTCCCGGTAGCCCAACCCCGGCCGCCAGGACCCCAGGTGCACCTCGTAGATCCGAAGCGAACGGCTGGATGCACCACGTCCCGCAATCCAGTCGTCGTCGCCCCAGACGAAGCGTGAATCAGTCACCACGCTGGCCGACGCCGGCGGGACTTCCGTCGCTCGGGCCAGGGGGTCGGACTTCGACACCGTGGCCCCGGAAGCCGTCACGAGCTCGAAGCGGTACCGCGCGCCGACCTCGACAGCGGGCACGAACCCGGCCCAGACCCCGGACATGCCGAGCGGATCGAGGGGGTCGGCATCCCCCCGCCACCCGTTCCAGTCGCCCACGACCCTCACGGACCGGGCGTTGGGGGCCCACACGGCAAACCGGATCCCGGTCACGCCGTCTCGCACGTGCGCGTGCGCGCCCAGCACCTCCCACAGGCGCCGGTGGGTACCTTCGCCGATCAGATGGAGGTCGAGGTCGCCGACCAGCGCCGCAGGCACAGCGGTCAGGTTCGCACCGAACTCACGTCCGGGACAACAACCGCCGGTTCTTGAACTTGGCCTTCGCGTAGTCCCGGTTCATCAGAGCGATCCAGTCGATCGAGATCGCCTTCGGGCAGGCCTGCTCGCACTCGCCATGGTTCGTGCAGGAGCCGAAGTACTCCTCCATGGTCTCAACCATCGCCTCGACCCGCTTGTAGCGCTCTGCCTGACCCTGCGGGAGCAGGTTGAGGTGCGAGATCTTGGCCGACGTGAACAGGTTCGCCGCGCCGTTCGGGCAGGCCGCCACGCAGGCACCACAGCCGATGCACTCAGCCGCGTCCATCGCCGCGTCCGCCACCGGCTTGGGGATCGGGATCAGGTTCGCGTCGGGCGCACCACCGGTGGGCGCAGTGATGAACCCGCCGGCCTCGACGATGCGATCGAAGGCGGAGCGATCGACCATCAGGTCCTTGATGATCGGGAACGCCGTGGCCCGCCAGGGCTCGATCGTCACCTCCTGGCCGTCCCGGAACGAGCGCATGTGCAGCTGGCACGTGGCGGTGCGCTTGTTCGGTCCGTGCGCCTGGCCGTCGATCATCAGCGAACACGTGCCGCAGATGCCCTCACGGCAGTCGTGGTCGAACGTGATCGGTTCACCCCCGTCGTTCGTGATGCGCTCGTTGACGACGTCGAGCATCTCCAGGAACGACATGTCGTCCTTGATGCCGTCGGCGTTCACGGTCTCGAATCGCCCGGCGTCGGTCGGGCCGTTCTGCCGCCACACGCGCAGGGTGAGTTTCATCGTCTTCGACATGGATCAGCTCACTTGTAGGACCGGACGGCCAGCTTGATGTTCTCGAACACGAGCGGTTCCCGGTGCTCGACGGGGGTACGGGCGTCCCCTGACCATTCCCATGCGGTGACGTGGGCGAAGGCGTCATCGTTGCGCTTGGCCTCGCCGTCGTCGTACTGGTGCTCGGCCCGGAAGTGCCCACCGCAGGATTCCTCCCGCATCAGCGCGTCGAGGCACATCGCCTGGGCGAGCTGGAAGAAATCGTCCACCCGGCCGCAGCGCTCGAGGCTCTGGTTGAGCGTGGCCCCCGATCCCGGCACCCGCACGTCGGTCCGGAACTCCTCGTAGAGCGCCGGGATCTCCGACAGCGCCTTCTCGAGACCCTGCTGCGTGCGCTCCATCCCGCAGTAATCCCACATGATCTTGCCGAGCTCACGGTGGAACCAGTCCACCGACCGGGTGCCCTTGGCCGCCAGATACCCGTCGAACCGGGCCTTCGCCTCGGCCTCGGCGGCCTGGAACGCAGGGTGGTCGGTGCCCACCAGCTTCTCGCCCAGCTTGGGCGCCAGGTAGTTCGAGATCGTGTTGGGCAGCACGAAGTAGCCGTCTGCCAGACCCTGCATCAACGCCGACGCCCCGAGACGGTTGGCGCCGTGATCGGAGAAGTTGGCCTCGCCGGCGGCGTACAGCCCGGGGATCGTGGTCATCAGTTCGTAGTCCACCCAGAGCCCGCCCATCGTGTAGTGGACCGCCGGGTAGATGCGCATCGGAACCTTGTACGGATCCTCGTCCGTGATCCGCTGATACATCTCGAACAGGTTCCCGTAGCGCTCCTGGATGACCGGGGCACCGAGGCGCCGGATCGCGTCGGAGAAGTCGAGATACACCCCGTTCTTCAGCGGACCGATGCCCTTGCCGGCGTCGCAGGCCCGCTTGGCGGCCCGCGACGAGACGTCGCGCGGCGCCAGGTTTCCGAAGCTCGGGTAGAGCCGCTCGAGGTAGTAGTCACGTTCGGCGTCGGGGATCCGGTCCGGCGACCGCGAGTCGTCGGGGTCGTTCGGCACCCAGATACGCCCGTCGTTGCGGAGCGACTCCGACATCAGGGTGAGCTTCGACTGGAACTCGTCGCTCTGCGGGATGCAGGTCGGATGGATCTGGGTGAAGCACGGATTCGCGAAGAAGGCGCCTCGACGATGGGCCCGCCACGCCGCCGACACGTTGCAGGCCATGGCATTCGTCGACAGGAAGAACACGTTCGAGTACCCGCCGGTCGCCAGCACCACGGCGTGGGCCGCATGGCTGCGGATCTCCCCGGTGACCAGGTCGCGCGTGACGATGCCTTTGGCCTCGCCGTCGACCACCACCACGTCGACGAACTCGCACCGGTTGTAGAGCGTTACGTTTCCGAGCCCGATCTGGCGGGCGAGCTGCTGGTATGCGCCGAGCAGCAACTGCTGTCCGGTCTGACCCCGGGCGTAGAACGTGCGCGACACCTGGGCGCCACCGAAGGACCGGTTGTCCAGCATGCCGCCGTACTCACGAGCGAACGGGACGCCCTGCGCAACGCACTGGTCGATGATGTTCACCGACTCCTCGGCGAGGCGGTAGACGTTGGCCTCCCGGCTGCGGAAGTCTCCGCCCTTGATCGTGTCGTAGAAGAGCCGATACACGCTGTCGCCGTCGCTGCGGTAGTTCTTTGCCGCGTTGATCCCGCCCTGGGCGGCGATCGAGTGGGCCCGGCGGGGCGTGTCGTGGAACGTGAACGCCGAGACGTTGTACCCGAGCTCGCCCAGCGTTGCCGCCGCCGCCCCGCCGGCCAGGCCGGTACCGACGACGATGATGTTGTACCGCCGGCGGTTCGCCGGGTTCACGAGCTTCCGGTTGAACTTGTAGGACTCCCACTTCTCGCTGACGGGGCCCTCGGGGATCTTGGATTCGAGCACCATGGCAGGACTCCTCAGTTGCTGATGATCCCGGCGAGGACCGCGATCGGGAACGAGACGTTTCCGGCGACGACCACGGCGGCGAAGCCCGTGGCGAAGGCACGACGCCACCGGTTGAACCGGGGGCTGTTGGCACCGATCGACTGGAACAGCGACCAGGCGCCGTGGAACAGATGCACACCGAGCGCCAGGTTGGCCACCACGTAGAGCGCAGCGACCGGGACCCGGGAGAACGACTCCACGACGTAGTCGTACGCATCGTCGCCGCCCGGGTTCACCCAGCCCCAGGTGAGGTCCATCAGGTGCCAGATCAGGAACAGCAACACGATCGGGCCGGTCCAGCGCATCGACCGGCTGGCCCAGTTGGCTGCCACGTAGTCCCGCTTCGACTGGTAATCGACGGTACGGGCCCGGCGGTTCATCATCGTCAACGAGTACGAGGCGTGCATGTGCAGCACGAACGCACCGAGGAGGCCGGCTCGCAGGATCCACAACACACCCGTCTCCGGCACGATCGGGACGAGCAGGACCCGCAGGAACTCGGCGTACTCCACGAAGTGCGAACGGCCGAGGTACAGCTTCAGGTTGCCGATCATGTGCGCAAGGACGAAGCCCATCAGCATCACGCCGGTGATCGCCATCACCCACTTCTTGCCGACGGCGGATCGGTAGAAATCGACCAGGAAGGGGGCCTTGCGGGCCGGCTTGAGCGCCGTCCCCGTGACCGGGCCCCGGGTGATCGTTCGCTCGGAAAGTGCTCGTGCCATCTCGGGCGACGGCCTCCTCGTGGTGGTCTACTGCTCCGGAACGGTACTCCCGCCCGATCGACCGTCGCGAAATGGTCCGGCGCAGGTCGCGCCCCGCGTGCCCCGGTTCACGTCGCAGCGACCACCCGGTTGCGACCGGCCCGCTTGGCCTGGTGGCAGCCGTCGTGGGCCACACGCAACAGCGCACGGCCCGATGCAGCCGGGCCGGACGCAACCCCGGCGCTGACGGTGACCCACAGCCCTGCGGCCACCGCGTCCCACGGGTGGGCGGCCACCGCGGCGCGCACGCGCTCGGCCGCCTCCACCGCGGCATCGCGTCCTTCGCCGGTCGGCAGACCGAGCACGGCGACGAACTCGTCGGCGCCGAGACGGGCGGCGAGGTCACCCGTGCGCACGAGCCCTTCGACGAGCCGAGCCACGCGGCGAAGCACCTCGTGCGCAACCGTACGACCGAAGCTTGCGTCGACCTCGCCGAACCGGTCGACGTCGAACACGACGACGGCGCTCGAACCGATCCGACCCGCAATCCCCTCGAGGTGCGCGCCGAGCCGCTCGCGTTGGGGGAGCCCGGTGACCGGATCGATCTGCAACGCGGTCGCCACTGGGGTTGGGGCACGACGGGCCATCGACACCAGCGCGGTCACCAACGCGTCGCGGTGCAGATCGATGTGATCCCGTCCGACGGACTCCACCCGCAGCGGCCCGAGCCCCAGCCGCGCTGCGACCGCCGACGTCGCCGCGCGTATCTCGGCGGCGGCGCGACGGCCACCCCACTCGTCGAGTGCCTGCGCCAGGGCCTCGCCTGCGGCGACGAACTCCGGGCGGTCGTCGGCATGGGTGACGAACAGGGCGACTGCCTCGGCAAGCGCTGCGGCGCCCTGGGCGAGCACGGCCGATTCGCCCACGGCGCCGGCGCTGCGGGCCTCGAGCGACCGCCGGACGACCTCGACGAGTCCCGGGGCGGGGGCCTCGTCGAATGCCGGTTCGGGCTGCATCGGGGGACCGTATGCGTCCGCGGGTCGGCCCGGCCCGGGACCGACACTGCGGCGCCGGGTTTCGGTTCGACCGGAGGGCTTCTTTATGCTTCGGGGCCGCTTCGACGGCGCCGTCGGCGCGACCGGAATCCAGGGGAGCCAAGTGACCGGAATCTTCGCCGCAGAAGGCGGCTACCAGGAGTTCGTACTTCGGGGAGGCGAGTGGTTCATCCTCGTCGGCTCCGCCATCACCGCCCTGCTGGCCATCGCCGTCGGCTTCGTCCTGATGAAGGGGGTGCTGGCTGCGGACCAGGGTTCGCCCAAGATGATCGAGATCGCGAAAGCGATCCAGGAGGGCGCCCTGGCCTATCTGAAGCGCCAGTTCCGCACCATCGCGCTGATCCTCATCCCGCTGGCGGTCATCGTGTTCATCACGTCGGTGGCCGTGAAGAAGCCCGACGGGACCGAGGCGCTGAGCTTCGGCGCCAGCGGCGCCTTCCGGACGATCGCGTTCGTGATCGGCTGCATCATGTCGGGCCTCACGGGCTACATCGGCATGACCCTCGCAACCCGAGGCAACGTGCGAACCGCTGCGGCGGCCCGGTCCGGGAAGATGCCCCCGGCGCTGCAGGTGGCGTTCCGCACCGGCGGTGTGGCGGGCATGTTCTGCGTCGGCCTGGGCCTCATCGGCGCCTCGGCGATCATGATGATCTTCCAGAACACGTCCTCGGCCATCCTCGTCGGGTTCGGCTTCGGCGGTTCGCTGCTGGCGCTGTTCCTCCGAGTCGGCGGTGGCATCTTCACGAAGGCGGCCGACGTCGGGGCCGACCTGGTCGGCAAGGTCGAAGCGGGCATCCCCGAGGATGACCCCCGCAACCCGGCGACGATCGCCGACAACGTCGGCGACAACGTCGGCGACTGCGCCGGCATGGCGTCGGACCTCTTCGAGAGTTACGAGGTGACCCTGGTCGCGTCGATCATCCTCGGCGTACCGGCGTTCAAGTCGATCTTCCCCGAGAACCCTGAGTTGTGGGCGATCGGCGCACTCTTCCCGCTCGCAGCCCGCGCCATCGGCGTGCTCGCCTCGATCGTCGGCGTGTTCGCCGTGCGGGCCAGCGACAAGGACCGCAATGCGCTCGCCCCCATCAACCGGGGCTTCCTCACCGCCGGCTTGTTGACCGTCGTGGGCTCGCTCGGGCTCGCCCTCGTCTACGTGGGCAACCCCGAGGGGGCTATCTCCCACGTCGGGCTGCGCATGTTCGGTGCCGTGGTGATCGGCCTCTTGCTGGCGCAGGCGGCGAGTCGCATCACCGAGTACTTCACCTCCACCGAGAACAAGCCCGTGCAGGAGATCGCCGAATCCACCTCGGGCGGCCCAGCCACGGTGGTGCTCTCGGGCACCTCGTACGGCCTCGAATCCTCGGTGTGGGCAGTCGTTGCGATCGCCGTGGCCCTCGGTGGTGCCGTCGCCCTCGGCGGCGGCAACATCCAGTTCGCCCTCTACCTCGTGGCGCTGGCCGGCATGGGCATGCTCGCCACGACGGGCGTCGTCGTTTCCGAGGACACCTTCGGCCCGGTTGCCGACAATGCAGCCGGCATCGCCGAGATGTCGGGCGAGTTCCACGGTGACGCAGAGCGGGTGATGGTGAGCCTCGACGCCGTCGGCAACACCACGAAGGCCGTCACGAAGGGATTCGCGATCGGCTCCGCCGTGATCGCTGCGGTTGCGCTGTTCGCCAGCTTCATCGAGATCATCGGCAACGAGACCCTCGGCGCCGACGGCATCAAGAAGCTCGAGGAGACCGGCAAGACGGTCTTCGACGTGGTGCTGATCAACGTTGCGGACCCGAAGGTCTTCATCGGCCTGCTGATCGGCGGCGCCGTGCCGTTTCTGTTCTCCGGTCTGGCCATCCAGGCGGTGTCACGCACCGCCGGTGTGGTGGTCCAGGAGGTCCGCAACCAGTTCGCCGACGGCAAGATCATGAGGGGTGAGAAGCGTCCCGACTATGCACCGGTCATCGACATCTGCACGGCGGCGTCGTTGCGCGAGCTCGCCACCCCGGCGCTGCTCGCCGTGCTCACTCCGGTGATCATCGGGTTCGGCATCAACTACTTCGCCCTCGGCGCCTTCCTCGCTGCGGTGATCCTGGTCGGTCAGCTCATGGCGAACTACCTGTCGAACGCCGGCGGCGCCTGGGACAACGCGAAGAAGTACATCGAAGACGGTCACCATGGCGGCAAGGGTTCCGATGCCCACAAGGCCGCCGTCATCGGCGACACCGTCGGCGACCCGTTCAAGGACACCGCCGGCCCGGCGCTCAACCCGCTCATCAAGGTGATGAACCTGGTGTCGCTGCTGATCCTGCCGGCCGTCATCAACCTCCAGGACCAAGACGGCGCCCGTTACGCGATCGCCGCGGTGGCGCTCGTGGTGCTGCTCGGCACCATCGCGTTCTCGAAGCGCAAGGCGCCGAACCTCCTCTCGAGCTGAATCCCTCCGATCACCTGTGTGACGGCCCGGCCGGCGAGCACCGGCCGGGCCGTTTTGCGCCCGGGTACGAATCCCACCCACGATCAGGCGGAACGTTCGACGGGGACGGCGAGTACCACTGCGGCGAGGATCAACCCGGTCGATGCGGCGAATGCCGATGCAGGACCGACGTGTTCGGCGAGCGCAGCACCGACGACGCTCCCCGCCGACGACAGCACCGTGCTCGCCGCGAGCATCGACGCGAAGACCCGGGCCCGGGCCGATACCGGTGCGATCTGACCGGCGAGCGCGTTCACGCCGGACATGAACGGTGCCACCGGCACACCGCCGACGGCGAGCACCACCCCGAGGCCGAGCAGGCCCGGTGCGCCGGAGAGCGCACCGAGCCCGACGGCCACCGCCACCCCCAGGACGCCGAGGCCGGGCGTCCGCCGACCCGTCGCTACCCACCAGCCGCCGAGCACGCTGCCCACGCCCCACACGCCAATCAGCAAACCGGTCAACTCCGTCGCATCGACCTGTTTGGCCCGTTCGGCCAGGCCGACCATCGCCACGTTGAACCCTGCGCCGACGACGGCGAACGCAACGATCAGCCGGACGACCGGTCCGCTCAACCAGGGACCAGTTCCGCCGGGTGCACCGCCGTTGCGGACGCTGGTCGACCCCGTCATCATGCCGATCGAGCCGGCGATCGCCGCCAGCCCCGATGCGGCGACCGCCACCCAACGATCCGCCAGCACAGCGAGCAGCGACACGAGCAACGGCCCTGCGATCCAGACGAGCTCGACGGTCACCGACTCGAGCGCGAAGACTCGCCGATGACCCGTCTCGGGCACCGCTCCGGTGAGCCGGGCTCGGACCAGACTCCCGATCGGCGGAACGGTCGACCCGGCGACGAAGGCTGCACCAGCGACGGCAGCCGTCGGGCCGCCGTCGGCGACCGTGAGGAAGGCGCCGACAGCGGGGAGGTGAGCGACGGCGAGCAGACCGATCACCCGATGTGCCGCTCCCCCGTCGAGCCACCGGCCCGTCAACATCCCGGACGCGCCGAGGCCCAGCGAGACGGCACCGGCGGCGACACCGGCGGCCGTCGTGGATCCCTCCTCGGCGACGAGTACGAGCACGGCCAGCGGCAGCATGGCTGCCGGTAGCCGTCCGAGGGATCCGACAGCCAGGAGTCGCGCCACGACGGGGTCGACGCGCATCCCGTTCCTCACGAGCCCAGGCTCGCCCGTCGGTTCGCCGGCGTCCAGCGGGTTGCGCCCCGCCACCGACGCACTGGCTGGGTTCCGACGGTGCCGACCCTCGCCCTGCTCGTCCTCAGTCCCCGCCGAACCACCAACCGTCGGCACCGAGCACGCACCACCACGGCAGCGATCCGTCGGGACCGACGAGCAGGGCGGGCGCTTCGAGCCCGGCCGGGCGAGGCCCTCCGGGGGTGGGGAAGGGCCAACGTCCCCACCGGTGCTCGTGGCACCCCGGGACGTCCTCGAGTTCGACGGCGCCGTCCCGCAACTCGATGAGCCCGTGCACGCGTCCGTCGATCCGGTAGCCGGCCGGCTCGACGGGAACCGGATCCCCGGCTGCGTACCACTCGAAGTCGAACGCGACCGGCGTCGGCTCCCCGTACGCCCGACCGAGCGCATCGCCGGGGCGTTCGAGCGCCACGGCGTAGGTCTCGTTCATGACCGTCCACTGCCGCAGTGGCTCGTCACACACGTGATCGACCCAGAGGTTGCCGTTGCGCAGACGCAGCCCCCGAACAGGCATTCCCTGCTCCAGGTCGACCACCGAGAGCAAGGGCCGATCGGGCGCGACGACGGCCGCTACGTACCACGCTCGCCGCTGATTCGGGAGCAATACGATCACCGAGCACGCGCCGAGGCCACCGGCCGACGGGCCGACCCCAAACGCAAACCACTCGGCCCACCACGGGTCGTCGGGCGGAGGATCTCGGCGGGCGTCGTCCTGCGGCCCGACACGCACGGCAGCAGCGTAGGGCAGACTTCGCCGGTGGCCCGCTACCTCAGCCTCGACTGGATCGACGAACTGACCTCGGCCGTCACGCACTCGGAGTCGCTCACGTCGGCGGCAGAGGGACGATCCTTCGGTGTCACCCAGGTCGTCACCGACGGGCCGGAGGGCGAGGTGGTGTATCACCTCCAAGTGGACGGAACGGCATCGTTCGGCGCAGGGCCGGCCGAGCCCGAGCACGTGCGGTTCGTGCAGGACTGGGACACCGCCGTCGCCGTGGCGACGGGGGCTGTCAACGCCCAGGAAGCGTTCATCAAGGGCCGGATCGTGCTGTACGGCGATGTCCAGGTCGTAGTCGACAACCAGCCGGTGTTCGCCGCCCTTGCAGCCGTGTTCGACGCAGTCAGGCCGACCACCGACTACCACTGATGCCCGAACTGCCCGAGCTCGAGGCCCACGCCGAGCGTCTGACCAGCCGGTACGCAGCAGCATCGCTGGAGGATTTCCGGCCGCTCACCTTCACGGCGCTCAAGACTGCGTCGCCCGATACGTCCACCGCGGTCGGTGAGGCGCTCGCCGAGGTCGGCCGGCGCGGCAAGTTCCTCCTCCCGACGTTCGGTGCGCTGACCTTCGTCGTGCACCTCATGCAGGGCGGACGCCTGAAGGAGGACCCGAAGCCGTCCGCGAAGCCGCGCAACGGGATCGCCCGCTGGCGGTTCGCCGACGGGAGGGCGTGGCTGCTCACCGAGGCGGGCACCGAGCGGCGGGCCGGCGTCTGGTGCGTGCCGAGCGCCGACCGGTTGCGGCTCCCACCGCTGGCCGACCTCGGTCCCGAGGCCGATCGGATCTCGGCTGGCGAGCTGGCCGATCGGTTCACCCGACACAACCAGCGGCTCCACGGCTTCCTGCGCGACCAGACCTGCGTCGCAGGGCTCGGTCGGCGGCTCGCCAACGAGGTCTGCCACCGGGCGCGGCTGTCGCCGTTCGCCATGACCGGGCGCCTCGGGCTCACCGGCGCCGAGGCCGTCGTCGGCGCAATCGCCGCCGCCTGCGCAGAGGGTCTCACAGCCGAGCGGGCCCGCAGCGAGATGAGCGCGTCCGGTGACCGCCCCGGTGGGGTCCATGGCCGCACGGGTCTGCCCTGCCCCGTATGCGGCGACGCGATCCGCGAGGTGGCCTACAGCTCGTACACGGTGCACTACTGCCCGGCGTGCCAGACCGGCGGCAAGGCGCTCGCCGACAACACCACGAGCCGGTTCCTCAAGTGATCGGCACCGGTCGCAGGGCCGGGCGACCGATCGACAACGAACCGATCGCAGCGCCCAAGCAGCACACGCCGGCGAGGAGCCAAGCGACCGTGTAGGACCCGGTGAGGTCCCGCAACGCCCCGGCACCCCACGCTGCGCTCGCCCCACCCAGCTGGTGCGCAGCGAACACCCATCCGTAGGTGACAGTCGCCAGTTCCGGCCCGAAACACTCCCGGCACAGCGCGACCGTCGGCGGGACCGTCGCCACCCAGTCGAGGCCGTAGAACACCATGAACACCACCAGCGGGGCGCTCCCGGCGGTCAACGACGGTTCGAGGACGAGCAGCGACACCCCCCGGAGCGCGTAGTAGGCGAACAGCAGTCGGCGCGGGTCGTACCGGTCGGTGAGCGCACCCGAGGCCATCGTGCCGATGATGTCGAAGACCCCGATCAGCACCAGGTACCCCGCCGCCGTGGTGCGCGCGAGTCCGTGGTCGTGGGCGGCGGAGATGAAGTGGGTCTGAACCAGCCCGTTGGTCGACAGCCCGCACACGAAGAACCCGCCCACCAACAGCCAGAACGCCCTGCTCCCCGACACCGACCGCAGCCCCGTCCAGGCGAGGCTGATCGGACGGGTGGGCGGGGGCGGGGTGCGGTAGCCCTCCGGGGCGCCGAGCGCTCGCTGGCCGACGTCTTCGGGTTTGTCCCGCATCAGCAGCACGACCGGGACGATCGCAAGCGCTGCGCTGAGTGCGGCCACCCGGACCACCCATCGCCAACCCGGCCCGTCCGACAGGGCCGTCAACACCGGGAGGAACACGAGTTGGCCCGTCGCCGTCGCCGCGGTCAGGCAGCCCGTGATCAGCCCCCGGCGGGCGACGAACCATCGGTTGGCCACCGATGCGGCGAGCACGGTCGCCATGCACCCCGTCCCGGCACCCACGATGACGCCCCACGCGAGCACGAAGTGCCACGGCTGGGTCATCACGCTCGTGAGCCCGGTCCCGATCGTCACCGTGACGAGTGCGAGCGTGACGACCCGCCGGAGTCCGAATCGAGCCAACAGGGCCGCGGCGAGCGGGCCCATCAGCCCGAACAGCACGAGGCTGACGGCCTGCGCCGCCCCGACGGTTCCTTTCGACCAGCCCAGTTCCTCGTGCAACGGGTCGAGCACGACACCCGGCACGGGGATCCGGGCCGATGCGAGCAGCAGGGTGACGAAGGTGACCCCGAAGACGACCCAGGCGTACGGCCGGCGAACGGCCCGGACAGCAGCGGTCAAATGAGCCCGAGCTCGCGCACGGCCGTGCGCTCGTCTTCGAGTTCGGCGACGGTCGCGTCGATCTTGGAGCGGCTGTAGGCGTCGATGTCGAGGCCCTGGACGATCGACCACTGGCCGTTTGCACAGGTGCACGGGAACGACGACACCAAGCCTTCGGGCACGCCGTAGCTCCCGTCGGACACGACCGCCATCGACACCCAGTCACCCTCGGGCGTGCCATGGGTCCAGTCGCGCACATGGTCCATCGCAGCGCGCGCCGCCGAGGCCGCCGACGACAGGCCGCGAGCGTCGATGATCGCCGCCCCGCGCTTGGCGACCGTGGGGATGTAGGTGCTGTCCACCCAGGCGTGGTCGCCGACGGCCTCGTAGGCGTTGCGACCGCCCACCGAGGCGTGGAACAGGTCGGGGTACTGCGTGACCGAGTGGTTGCCCCAGATCGTCATCCGCTGCACCTCGTTCACGCTGACGCCGAGACGCTGCGCGAGCTGGGTCTTCGCCCGGTTGTGGTCGAGCCGGGTCATGGCGGTGACCTGACGGGGATCGAGCCCCGATGCATTCGAGACGGCGATGAGTGCGTTCGTGTTGGCCGGGTTACCGACCACGAGCACCTTCACGTCCTTGCGGGCGTTCGCCGCGATCGCCGCGCCCTGGGGCTTGAAGATCCCGCCGTTCGCCGACAGCAGATCCGAGCGCTCCATGCCCGCCTTGCGCGGCATGGCCCCGACGAGGAGGGCGACGTCGGCATCACCGAAGGCGACCGCCGGATCGTCGGTGGCGACGGTGCCCTCCAGCAGCGGGAACGCGCAGTCGTCGAGCTCCATCACGACCCCGCCGAGCGCCTTGAGGGCCGGGGTGATCTCGAGCATCTGCAGGATCACCGGAGTGTCCGGGCCGAGCATCTCGCCCGCAGCGATGCGGAACAACAGGCTGTAGCCGATCTGACCCGCGGCGCCGGTCACGGCCACGCGGACGGGGGAGGCAGAGGTCATGGCGGGCGAGCGTACCCAGGGCCGCCGTGCTCAGGGGAGCTTGCCGATGACGAAGTCGCGGATCAGCAAGGCGTAGGCCTCCTGCCCGGGTGGCTTCAGGTGGATTCCGTCACCGTAGAACCACGCCGGGTAGCCGTCCCCGTATCGCTTCCAGTCGAGCAGGAGCGCATTCGGATAGCCCGGCACGGCCTTGGCCAGGATGTCGTTGTTCGAGGCCTCCCACGCCCGACCGGGCACCCGGGCGTTCACCCAGATCACCCTCGGGACCCCGCTCAGTACCGCCATCACCTCGCCGACCTGGGCCGAGGTGATCGGGCCGTTGGAGGCGAGGGCGATCACCACCGCCTGGCCGAGTTTGCCCCGATCGCGCAGCAGCGTCAGCGGGGCGACCGCATCTTTCAGGTAGCGACCTTCCTTTGCGTCCACGAACGAGTCGGTCCCGAGCGTTTCCTTCAACTTCGCGAACGCCCCGAGCATCACCGAGTCACCCCAGGCGACCGCGGCGATCTTGCCCGGAGGGAGGGCCGCAAGAGGATCGACCGTCGTGGTGGTGGTCGCAGCGGGCGCCGCCGACGTCGGGCCCGACAGACCTGCCGTAGCCGTCGTCGTCGGCACCGTCGTCGTGCCGATCGAACCTTGGAGCCGTTGGGCCTCGAGGCCCTGACGCAGGCTCTCGGCCGCCGCGTCGGGACTCGACGATGCGGTGGCGACGCCGGCTGCCACCACGAGCAGGGCCAGGCCACCGACGCTCGCGGCGGCGAGCGACCGGCGGGCGCGCCGTTCGCGATTGCGGAGCCGGTCGAACCAACGGCCGAGCGCACCCTGCCGGATCGGCGTCTCGAGATACCGGTAGCTCAGTTCGGTGAGCAACACGGTCCACGCCGCCCGGAACGCCATGACCTGCCACGTCGGCCAGAACAGGTCGATACCGGGCCGGGTGAGAATGAACACGGGCCAGTGCCAGAGGTACAGCCCGTACGAGCGCACCCCTATCGCCCGCAGGACCGGGTTGCCGAGTACCGGGCCGAGGAACGATCCGGGATGGACCGCAGCAGCGATCACCACGAGCGTGACGACCCCGACCACCACGAAGCCGCCGTGGTACAGCGCCCAGGTGCGCTCGTCCCACACCCGGTGGAGCACGGCGAGCACGACCATCGCGACGAGGCCGACCGCCCCGAGCGCCGGGACCGGACGCCGTGCCCGGCGGACGAGGGCCTGGGGTCGCCAGAACAGGGCGAGCGCCGCACCGAGGAGCAGTCCGGATGCCCTCGTGTGGGTGCCGTAATAGACCGCCGAGGGATCGGACTGCGAATACCCGACGATCATGAGCGCCGCGGAGACGACCACGCCGGCGAGCAACACCCCGGCGATGCGGTCGTAGCGACGACCGAACGCGCGCACGAGCACCCCGACCACGAGCGGCCACACCAGGTAGAACTGCTCCTCGACCGCCAGCGACCACAGATGTCGCAGCAGCGGCGGGCGGCCGAGGTTGTCGAAGTACGACGACCCGGTGACGACCAGGTACCAGTTGGTGACGTACGCGAGCGAGGCGACCAGGTCGCCGCGAAGGCGCGCCACCTCGTCGGAGAGGAACAACACGGCGATCACGGCGGTCGCCGCCAGCAAGGCATAGAGCGCAGGGAGCAAGCGCCGAGCCCGACGCAACCAGAACTGGGCGAGGTCGATCCGGCCCGATCGTTCGTACTCGTCGAGCAGCAAGAGGGTGATCAGGTACCCCGAGACGACGAAGAAGACCTCGACGCCCAAGAACCCGCCCGGTAGCCAGGACGCATCGGCGTGGTAGACGAGCACTGCGAGCACGGCGACGGCTCGCAGTCCGTCGAGCCCGGGCAGATACGGCAGACGGCCCGAATCGGGCGCGCGAGAGGCGAGCGTCTGCACCGCGCCATTCTGCCTGCCCGATCGCGTCGTGCACCGGACGCCATCGACGACCCGATGGTGTACCGACGCCTGGCGTCAGACCCGCGACGCGCTCCTCACGATCCGCGCCAGCAGGCCCGACCCGCCCGCTTCGCCTCGAGCACCGCAAGTTCGGCCCGAGCGAGGGTCGCCACCGGGTCACCTCCCGGCGACGACACCGCCACCCCGACGCTGCCTGTCACCGAGAGGAACAGACCGCTCGCGATCACCGGCAGGTCGAGCGCGAGGAGTAGACGATCGGCGACCTTCTCGACGTCCACCGGGCGGCGCAGGTTGCAGGCCAGCACGGCAAACTCGTCCGAACCAAGCCGAGCCGCACAGTCGTCCCGGCGCAACACGGATCCGAGGCGGCGGCCGACCTCCACGAGCGCCTCGTCCCCGAGCAGGTGCCCGTGGGACTGGTTGACCTCACCGAAGCGATCGAGGTCGACCACGAGCACCGCCCAGTCCAGCGTCGTCGACTCGGTTACCTCCCGTGCCCGTTGGACGAGCGCCACACGTGACGGGAGACCGGTCAGGCCGTCGACGAGTGACGGCCCACTCAGCGTCCCGGCGAGCCGAGCGCGCTCGAAGGCCAAGCTCACCAAGCCCGAACCCTCGGTCAGCACCGCCGTTCCTGCCGGGCCGGGCTCCGCCTCGGAGGACCACAGCTCGAGTTGCCCGACGAGCGGTCCGTCCGGGAGACGAATCTCGCGCCCCCAGTAGCCGGCCGGGTCGATCCCGGCGAGCGAAGGCATCGCTCCCCGGTCGGGGCTCGACCCCGCGAACCAGCCCAGGACGGGGGAGGCGGCGACCACGACACCGCTGTCGTCGAACACCGCCACGGCGCATCGCCCCGGTAGGGAGACCTCGAACAGCGTCACGACCGCAGCGCAGACGTCACGCAACGGAGCGCCCGCAACGAGGAGTCGCACCGCTTCGGCAGCAGCGACACGATCCTCGCCGGAGCGCCGAGCAGGATCACCGGCGCTGGAATCGGACGCAGCCACGAATCATCTATCGGCAGGACGAGCGCCAGGTTCAGGCCACCGGGAGGCCGAGATTCGCGTAGATCTCACGGGTCGCACTCGATCGGTTCAGCGTGTAGAAGTGAAGGCCCGGTGCGCCATGCTCGAGCAGAGCGGCACAGAGCTCGGTGGCAACCTCGACGCCGATACGACGGACCTCGTGGGGATCGTGCGCGACCGGGGCGAGCCGGTCGGCGAGCCACGCCGGGAACACCGCCCCCGACAGCTGCGCCATGCGCTGCACCTGTCCGGCGTTCGTGACCGGCATGATCCCGGGGATCACCGGCTTCGAGCAGCCGAGCGCATCGAGCTCCTCGACGAGGCGGACCCAATGCTCGACGTCGAAGAACAGTTGCGTGATCGCGAAGTCGGCCTGTTCGAGCTTGGCGGCCAGATGGCGACGATCCTCGACCCGGCTCGGTGAGCGGGGATGCACCTCGGGGTGCGCCGCCACCCCGATCGAGAACGTTCCGTGCGCCGCAACGTCGGCGACGAGTTCGGCTGCGAACGCATAGTCGCTGCTCGACTCCGACCCGTCCGTCACCGGATCACCGCCCAGGGCGAGGATGTTTTCGACCCCCGCCTCGCGGTACGCGTCCAGGATCTCGGCGATCTCCGCTCGGGTGTGACTCGTGCAGGTGAGATGCGCCATCGGCGTGATCGCAGTCTCCCGACGGACCCAGCCGACGACCTCGCGAGTCCGATCGCGGGTGCTGCCCCCGGCTCCATAGGTGACCGAGACGAAGCTCGGGGCCAGCGGCTCGAGCTCGGCGATCGTCCGGCCGAGCGTGAGCTGCGCAGCGTCGGTCTTCGGCGGGAAGAACTCGAACGAGAACGTGCGTCCGGCGGCGAGACAATCCGCGATGCGAGCCATGCCCGCGGGAGGCTATCGGCCGATCCCGGCGTCGTCGGGGTCGTGTAGCCCGGCCGGTCAGTGCCGGAAATGGCGCTCACCGGTGAAGACGATGGCGATGCCGTGCTCGTCGGCCGCGGCGACGACCTCGTCGTCGCGGACCGAACCACCGGGCTCGATCACCGCCCGAACCCCGGCGGCAGCAACCGCATCCAGACCGTCGCGGAAGGGGAAGAAGGCGTCAGAAGCGCACACCCCGCCGACCGCCCTGCCGTCGGCCTTCGTCGCTGCGATGCGGGCCGAATCGAGCCGGTTCTGCTGGCCGGCGCCGATCCCGACGGCCTGACCATCGCGCAGGAGCACGATCGCATTCGACGAGACCGCCGCAACGACCTGCCACGCCAGTTCAAGATCGCGCCACTCCGCGTCGGAGGGCACCACGGCGCCCGCCACCCGCCAGGCCGATCGGTCCACCGGGACGCGGTCCGACTGCTGGACGAGCAGACCACCGTCGATCGATCGGACGTCGAGCATCACCGGGGACGGGGCCGGAGCCGAGAGGATCCGCAGGTTCTTCCGGGTCGCCAACACCGCAAGGGCGTCGTCGTCGTAGCCCGGCGCGACGACGACCTCGGTGAAGACCGGGGCCAGGGCCTCGGCGACCTCGCGCCCGACCCGCTCGGTGAGCGCAACGATCCCGCCGAAGGCCGAGACAGGGTCGGCCTCGTGGGCCCGCCGGTACGCCGCCGCAAGGTCGATCCCGATGGCGGCGCCGCACGGGTTCGCGTGCTTGACCACGACCGCCGCCGGTGCGCCAGCCGTCGTCGAGAGCCGGTGCGCGAGCTGCCAGGCCGCCTCGGTGTCGTACACGTTGAGGTAGCTGAGTTCCTTGCCCCCGTGCTGCACGGCGTCATCCCACCACCCGTGCTGGCCCGTCAGCCGGTACCGCGCTCCGACCTGGTGCGGGTTCTCGCCGTAGCGGAGTACGGCCGCTCGCGTGGCGCTCACCTGGATCGTCGAGGGCAGCGGCCCCTCCCCGGCTCGCTGGTCGAGCCAGCCGACGACGGCTGCGTCGTAGTCGGCGGTCACGGAGAACGCCTTCTGCGCCAGGCGCAGCCGGGTGGTGGCACTCACCGCGCCGTCGCTGGTCAGTTCGGCGAGCACGACCGGACAGTCGGTCGGGTCCACGACGACCGCGACATGGGCGTGGTTCTTCGCCGCCGCCCGCACCATCGCCGGTCCCCCGACGTCGATCAACTCGACCGACGGATCGGAGGTGAACGGGTACAGGTTGACCACGACCAACGAGATCGGCTCGATGCCCAGCGCATCGAGTTCAGCCAGGTGAGACGGATCGGAACGATCGGCCAAGATGGCACCGTGGATCGCCGGATGAAGGGTGACCACCCGGTGGCCGAGGATTGCCGGCATCCCGGTGAGCACAGCGACATCGGTACACGGCACACCACCTGCGGTCAGGGCAGCCGCCGTGCCCCCGCTCGAGACCAGGTCCCACCCGAGCGCTGCGAGCGATCGGGCGAACGGGACGATGCCGGTCTTGTCGTAGACGGACAGCAGGGCGCGAGGCATGGGCGCATGCTGGCACGCACGAGGCGTCGTCCGGCCGGCCCTACCATCGGGTCGACAGCGGCCGCTGCCGGTCCTTCAGGAGGGTTCGCCATGAAGCGTCAACCGACCATTCCGGATCTGTTGTCCGGCATCGGGGGGATCGTCACATTCCTGTTCTCGTTTCTCGGCTTTATCGGGGCGGAGTTCGGCGGGTTCTCGAGTTCGACGAACGCCTGGGGGTCAGGGCTGTTCCCGCTGGCGACGATCCCAGCTGTGCTCGGACTCGTGACGGCCGGTCACGTCGCACTCCGGCTCGTCACCGACGTGAAGCTGCCCGAGAAGGTGTTGACCTTCACCTGGCCGCAGATCGTCGCCACCTGGGGCATCACCTCGGTGGCGATCGTCGGGTCGTACCTCGTGATGGACAAAGGTGGCGCATCCCTGCGCATCGGCGGTGTCTTGATGCTCCTGGGCACGATCGCCATGGCGGTAGGAGCCGTCCTGGTGCTGCTCGACAAGGCCACCGCACCCCTCAAGATCGGTGGTGGCTCCGGGCCGTCGGCACCGCCTCCCCCGCCGCCAGGGCCTTCGGCGCCTCCCCCGCCGCCCGGGCAGATGCCGCCTCCCCCGCCTCCCCCGCCGCCGTCACGCTAGGGCGCGCAGCACCCCGTCGGTCGATCGCAGCACGAGGACCGAACCGGCGGTCACGAGCGTTGCGGGTTCGTCGAGGCGGACCCGCCAGAGCTGCTGAAGGGACGTGAGCTCGAAGCCTCGCAGTTCATTGTCCGCAATGCCGTAGAGGATCGTGTCAGAGACCCCCAGCACCCCGTCGCGGGCCGGGACCGAACGACGGTCGGCGCCAGAGCGCGGGTCGAGTTCGGCGACACCGTCCGACCGCCGTACGAACAGCCGCAAGCGATCGTCCTGAGCCAGCACCGCCTCGAGCGCCCCACTCACCCCGGACAGCAGCGTCGATCCGGAGGCAAGGTCGAACGCAGCCACGGAGGAGCCGCTCGTGAGGACCGCGCCGGTACCGAACGGCATCACCACGTCACCCGGTGCCGGCACCCCCTCCCACGGTCGCCGCCACCGTTCGGCGCCGTCCACCCCGAGACCGATCAACTCCTGCCCGACACGAGCCAGCACGACGCCGTTCGCACCGTCCATCCAGGTCGGCGCGGTACCGAGGTCGACGCTCCAGCGAACTGCGCCGCTCAGCCAGTCGTACGCCGTCACCGACGTTCCGTCGACGAGCACGAGCAGCTCGCCGAGGACTGCGCCTCCTCGGCCGACCGGGGGACGCCACTGTTCGGCGCCGGTGGCGAGCGAGCGAACGATCAGCCCCCCCGTTGCGCCGACGAGCACCACATCGGTGCGTCCGGCCGGGACGAGAACGAACTGGCCGGGACCGTCGGTGCTCCAACGCTCGGAGCCCGACGCAAGGTCGACCGCCCGGACACGCCGGGAGGTCCGGTCGACGACGACCATGGTCGTGCCAGCGATCGCCGGTTGCTGGACCGACCAGTTCACGACGCCACCGGTCCACACCTGCGCGCCGTCGCTCGCCCGCAACACGAACACGTCCTGACCTTGCCGGCTTCGCTGGCTCGGGGCGACGAGGACCAGCCGATCGCCGACCTGTTCCACCGCCGTCAGCTGCCGACCGGCGAGCGCGTCGGAGCGCCAGCGTTCCGCCGGCGCTCTCGTGATGCCCGGTGCGACGGCCCTCGTCTCGCCGCTGGGGAGAACCTGGACGAGGGGACCGCTGGGACCCTCGCCCAGTCGGGAGCCGACGAGCAACGCGACCGCAACGACGAGAAACCCCACCAGGCCCGGCCATCGCCGACGCCTTGTCGCCGGGGGCTCGTCGACGAGATCCTCGGCAGCGACAAGTCGATCCCCGACCAGCAGCCATGCCCCGGGTTCGGTCCAGGCGGGAGCCTCATCCGCCCCAGCCGCCGCGCTGACCGTAGCGGCCCGGGTGGGGATCAGCGACGGCGACCCAATCGGCACGACCGTGTCCGACCGTGCGGCCCCACAGGCGCCGCAGGTTCGATCACCCGGCTGGAACCGGGATCCGCACCGAGGGCAGGTCACGACGGCACGCTACGACCACCCGAGGCTGTTCGTCGGGTCGGGTGTCGTTCAGAGCGAAGCGACGATCCCCGCCATCAGTTCACCGGCCTCGGTCGGATTCAGTCCGACCTGCACGCCAGCGGCCCGCAGCGCGTCCATCTTGCCCTGCGCCGTACCCTTCCCGCCCGACACGATGGCGCCGGCGTGCCCCATCTTCTTGCCGGCAGGCGCCGTGACCCCTGCGATGTAGGCGGCCATCGGCTTGGTGACATGGGCCTTGATGAACTCTGCCGCTTCCTCCTCGGCCGTGCCACCGATCTCGCCGATCATCCAGATGGCGTCGGTCTCCGGGTCGGCCTGGAACTGCTCGAGGCAGTCCACGAAGGACGTGCCCGGCACCGGGTCACCGCCGATGCCCACACAGGTGGACACGCCGATGCCCTTCAGTTTCAGCTCGTACAACGCCTGGTAGGTGAGCGTGCCGGACCGGCTCACGATGCCGACGGTCGGCTTGCCCGGAATCGGGGGCTGGGCGATCTCGCCGGCCGTGATCCCGATGTTGCACTTGCCGGGGCTGATCACGCCCGGGCAGTTCGGGCCGAGCAGCCGCGTGTTCGGGAAGTCCCGCTTCAGGGTGTTGAACACCCGGGCCTCGTCCGAGGCCGGGATGCCCTCGGTGATGCACACGATGAACCGGATCCCCCCGGCCGCAGCCTCGAGGATCGCGGCCGGCGCAGCCGGGGGAGGCACGGCGACGAACGACGCGTCGGCGCCGGTGGCGGCGACCGCCTCGGACACCGAGGCGAACACCGGGATACCGTCGACGTCGGTGCCGGCCTTGGCCGGGTTGACACCGCCGACCACCTGGGTGCCGTAGGCCCGGTTACGAAGGCCGTGGTAGCGGCCCTGGCCCCCGGTGAGGCCCTGCACGATGACCTTGGTGTGCTGGTCTACGAAGATCGCCATGATCAGTTCCCCCCGTTGGCGATGGAGACGGCCGCCCGGGCCGCCTCGAGCATCGTGGGCTTCGAGATGAGCTTCGACTCCGGGATCCCGGCGTCTGCGAGGATCTGGCGACCCTCCTCGGCATTCGTGCCGTCGAGCCGGATGACGATCGGCGCCCGCAGCTCGACCCGGCGAAGGGCCTCCACGATGCCCTTGGCCACCTCTTCGCCGCGGGTGATCCCGCCGAAGATGTTGATGAAGATCGAGGTGACGTTCTCGTCGTAGTTGATGACCTCGAGCGCGGCGGTCATCACGTCGGCATTCGCACCGCCACCGATGTCGAGGAAGTTCGCCGCCTTACCACCGACCTGGTTGACCACGTCGAGCGTCGACATGGCGAGCCCGGCACCGTTGGCGATGATGCCGACGGAACCGTCGAGACCGATGTACTGCAGGTCCTTCTCACGGGCGAGCTTCTCGCGGTCGTCGAGCTCCTCGGTCGCCCGGAACTCCGCCCACTCCGGATGCCGGAACGAGGCGTTGTTGTCGAGCGACACCTTGGCGTCGAGGGCATGGACCTCGCCGGTCGGCTTCAGGATCAACGGGTTGATCTCGGCCAGGTCGCAGTCGCCCTTGGTGAACACCTCGTAGAGCTTCACGAGGATGTCGGCGACGCCGTCGATCGCCTCGGCGTCGATCTTGGCGTCGACGGCGGCCTGGCGAGCCGCGGCGGACGAGATCCCCTCGACCGGATCGACGTGCAGCTTCACGATGGCGTCAGGATCGGTCGCGGCGACCTCCTCGATGTCGACACCACCCTGCGCGGACAGCATCAACAAGTGCTTCTTCGCCGACCGGTCCAGCGTGAAGCTGGCGTAGTACTCCTTGGCGATGTCGGACGCGTGCTCGACCCAGACTCGCCTGACGACGTGGCCCTTGATGTCCATGCCGAGGATGTTCCCGGCGTGGAACCGCACCTCGTCGGCGTTCGCCGCAAGCTTGATGCCCCCGGCTTTGCCTCGGCCGCCGACCTGCACCTGGGCCTTGACGACCACGGGGTAGCCGGCCGATTCGGCCACGGCCACCGCCTCGTCGACGGTGTCGGCCGGGCCGCCCGGCGAGACGGGGATGCCGAAGCGGGCGAAGTACTGCTTGCCCTGGTACTCGTACAGATCCACCTGGTCTCCTTCGGTCGGCTCGGTCGGTTCGCTGGGCCCGGTCAGTCGGCGCGTTGGTCGAGGGTGGCCTCGAGCCAGGCGCAGATCTCCTTGAGCGAGGACCCCGGGGTGAACACCCGGGCGACGCCCATGGCCTCGAGCTTGGGAATGTCCTCGTTGGGGATCACGCCACCCCCGAACACCAGCACGTCTTCGAGGCCGCGTGACCGCAGCTCCTCGAGCACCCGGGGGAACAGCGTGAGATGCGCCCCGGAGAGCAACGAGAGCCCGACGCCGTCCACGTCCTCCTGGAGGGCGGCCTCGGCGATCTGCTCGGGCATCTGGTGCAGGCCGGTGTAGATCACCTCGAACCCGTGGTCGCGCAGGGCCCTGGTGATCGTCTTGGCCCCCCGGTCGTGTCCGTCGAGTCCGGGCTTGGCGACCACGATGCGGTACGGGCGCTTCACGAGGCCGGGAGCCTACGCAACCGACGCCCGGAGGGGCGAAACGTCCGGCGCTCCGGCAGACTTGGGGTGCATGTCCGCACCGACGTCTGCCCGCCGGGGTTCCCGGGCGCTCGCGCAGCTCGCTGCTCGTCAACCGCGCCTCGGGTCACCGTTCGCCCAGGCGGTCGTCCCCGTGCTCGCCGGCATCTTCTTCCTTGCCCTGCTCGGCGGGCTGCTGTGGGGGGTGTCGTTCGCGCTCTCCCGAGGCAGCGAGTCCGGCGCCGTCGAGCAGCAGATCTCCGATACCCAGTTCGATCTGGGTGTCGCCGAGGCCCGGGCCGAGTCCGTGCGGCGCTTCGGGCCGTTCGCCTTCCAGGACCCGCTCGTCACGGACCGCCGGCCGGTCTTCGTCAACCACATCGGCAACGACCCGTACACCGGATGGGTCGCCATCGAGGCGCTCGACCCGGTCACTCGGTGCGTCCTCGACTGGAACCCGACGACCCAGCGGTTCGTCGACCGCCGGTGCAGCGGCAAGGACTACCCGGGCACCGGGGACGGGCTGAACCGGTTCGATGCCCTGGCCAACCGAGCGTCCGGGCGGTTGATCGTCGACCTCAGCGCACCGACGGGGTGACTCAGGTCAGGTAGCCGAGCACATCGATGATCAGGTGCGTGCGGCCCCCGCCGCCGCTCGATATGGCGAGACCTGCGCCGCCGCCGATCTTGCTGATGGCGAGGTTGGCGACGGTCTGGCCACTTGCGTACCAGTTCGCAGTCGACGTCGGGGGAACCACCGGGCTCTCGGGCTCACCGGGACCGATGAGGCCGTAGCCCTGCCAGAGCACGACGAAGCCGGCGCCCTCGGTAGCGTCGAGGGTGACGTTCACGATCACCCCGTTGATGTAGCGGGGCACGACGCCGTCGAGATTGAACGAGAGCGTGTCCCCGGTCCGCAGCTTGCCTCCGGCCTTCCAGCCGGGGGTCACCAGGTAGCCGTCGACCGTGCGACTGTCCCACACCCGGCGCGGTTCGATGAGCACCACAGTCGAGGTCGCCGAGAAATAGGTGGCGGTAACGCTGCGCAGACCCACCCCGGCCGGCAGGTCGACCGACATCAGGTAGCCACCGGCGCTCGGGTCGGCGACGTGGCCGGGCACGGCGATCCGGTCGGTCGCGGTCCGGCCCACGCGCCAGAGGGTGGCCGCCACCCCCGGGGAGTCCGCCGGGTCGGTCGCAGTGACCACGCCGACGAGGTTGTCGCCGATGGCCGGTGTGAACGGCGCCTCCACCGTGCCGGCGCTGCTCAAGCGGAGCACCCCCGCCGTCGTCTGCCAGGGAATCGTGTTCGACGTCGGGCGAAAGGCGACGCCGGGAAGCGACACCGTCCGCACGGCGATCGGCCAGTCGGCCATATCGCCGGGCAGCACGCTGACGGCGCCGGCCGGAGCATGCTCGACGCTGCGACCCCCAGCACCGGGCCGGGCCGACACGGGAGCCACAACACCGAGTAGCGGGAGGGCTGCGGCGCCAGCGAGGAGGCTACGACGGCTGACAGGGGGTGCTGAATGCATCGGTGTTCCTCCAGTCAGTCGCATCCTGGGCCGACACGGGGTGCACCCCGCCAGGGAACTGGGTCCCTTGTGGCCGAGACCTCGGGAAAGGGATCATCGGGCCCATGACTCCCGAGCAGGCCGGTCTCGTCTTTCTGACCCCCTCCGCCTATGCCGACGAATCCCTGTTCCACGACGCCTGCACGACGCTGAGGCGACAGGACCCGATCCACCTCGTGGAGCATCCCGACTTCGTCCCGTTCCACGTCATCACGAAGCACGCCGACGTCCTCGAGATCGAGTTGCACAACAACGAGTGGCACAACGCGCCGCGGCCCGTCATCGCGAACCTGGAGGCGGACCGCCGGCGCGAAGCGCGCGGCGAGATGCTGCGCACGCTGATCCACCTCGACGACCCCGAGCATCGCGTGATCCGCAACCTGGTTGCGGACTGGTTCCTGCCCAAGAACCTCGCCCGTCTCGATGCTCGACTCGCCGGTCTCGCCCGGGCGTCGGTGGACAAGATGATGACCCTCGGCGACCGCTGTGACTTTGCCCGGGACATCGCCATGCAGTTCCCGCTGCAGGTGATCCTCGCCATCCTCGGCCTGCCCGAGTCCGACTACCCGCGGATGCTCAAGCTCACTCAGGAGCTGTTCGGGGCACAGGACCCCGAGCTGAGCCGGGGTCAGTCGCTCGAGGACCTCGAAGCCGTGATCATGGACTTCTTCGCCTACTTCACCGGGCTGACCGCCGAGCGGCAGGCGAATCCCACCGACGACCTGGCATCGGTGATCGCGAATGCCACGGTCGACGGGCAACCGCTCGGTGCGATGGAGCAGATCTCGATGTACGTCATCACGGCGACGGCCGGGCACGACACCACCGCCTCGGCGATGGCCGGCGGACTCCATGCGCTGATCGAACACCCGGGCGAGCTGCGGCGCCTGCGAGACGACCCGTCGCTGCTCACGACTGCGGCCGACGAGATGATCCGCTGGACCACCCCGGTCAAGCACTTCATGCGCAATGCGACGGCGCCGTACACGCTGCGCGGGCACGAGTTCCGACCCGGCGACGCCGTGATGCTGTCGTACCCCTCGGCGAACCGTGACGAGGAGGTCTTCGACGATCCGTTCCGCTTCGACGTGGGTCGGACGCCGAACAAGCAGTTGGCGTTCGGCTTCGGCGTCCACTACTGCCTCGGCCACCTGCTGGCCCGCATGGAGCTGCGCGCGCTGTACCGGGAGCTGATCCCCCGCCTGCGGTCGATCGAGCTCGACGGTGATCCGGCCTGGATGCAGACCCTGTTCGTCGGCGGCTTGAAGCGGCTCCCGATCCGTTACGAGGTCACCCCAGCCGGCTGAATCGACCGCTCGTTCGGCCGGCGAGACCGTCGGGGACCCAGCGCGGGCGCGAGACTGCCCCGCGTGGTCAGCTTCGCCGACAAGCCGACGTTGCGGGGCCGCCGGGTCACCGTGCGACCCCTGGCACCGCGCGACGCCGACGACCTGCTCGCGCTGCTCGAGGATGCCGACACGCGCCGGCTCACCGGGACGCACGACGTGTTCACGCTCGACCAGGTCCAGCAATGGTGCCGCACCCGAGGCGCTCTGACCGACCGGCTCGACCTCGCGATCGAGTCGGCCGCCGGCGGCGCGTTCCTCGGCGAGTGCGCGCTCACCGACTGGCACGAGGCGCATCGCACCTGCAACCTCCGCATCGCGCTGGCGCCGTCCTGGGCAGGGAAGGGGTTCGGCCGGGACGCCCTGCGACTCGTGATCGACTACGTCTTCACGAACCTTCCCATCGACCGGATCGGACTCGACGTGTACGCACACAACACCAGGGCCCTGCGTGTGTTCCACGCCCTCGGCTTTTCCCCTGAAGGACGCCTCCGCGGCCGGAACGGACTCGACGACGTGCTGATCCTCGGCCTGCTGCGATTCGAATGGGAGCACGGCGGCGCGCGGCGCGCCGGGGTGGCGGGCTGATGCGCTGGGTCGTCGGGGACGCCACGATCAACGCGGTGCTCGAGAGCGAGATGCCCACCTCGCCGCGCTTCTTGTTCGCGTCGGTCACCAAGGGCGACGTCGCCGAGTTGGCGGCACGGCACCGCTGGCTCGCCCCGCACTTCGTCGACGACGCCGGCTATCTCCTGCAGCGAGTCCAGTGCCTCGTGATCGAGATCGACGGCGTGCGGATCGCGGTCGACACCTGCGTCGGCAACGACAAGCCGCGGGCGAACCCGGGTTGGGCGCAGCTCCAACTCCCGTTCCTCGAGCGCCTCGCAGAGGCCGGGCACGCCCCCGAGGACATCGACGTCGTGCTGTGCACCCATCTCCACGTCGACCACGTCGGCTGGAACACCCGTCTGGTCGACGGGCGCTGGGTGCCGACCTTCCCCAACGCGCGCTACCTGTTCGCCCGGACCGAGTTCGAGCACTGGCGGGACACCGGCTACGAAGGAGGCGACGACATCTTCGGGGACTCGGTCGCTCCCGTGGTCGCAGCCGGTCAGGCCGAACTCGTCGCCATGGATCACGTTGTTTGCCCCGGTGTTCGCCTCGACCCCACCCCGGGCCACACGCCGGGCCACGTGTCGGTCGTCATCGAATCCGGCGGGCACCGGGCGGTCATCACCGGCGACATGATCCACACGCCCATCCAGATCGCCGACGTGGGGCTCTCGTCGGCGTTCGACACGGATCCGACGCGAGCCGCCGAGACGCGCCGGGCCTTCCTCGCCCGGTACTGCGGGAGCACCCTGGTGATCGGCACCCACTGGGGTGGACCGGGCGCCGGGCACATCGTCGCCGACGGCGACGGCTGGTCCGTCGACGTCGACGGCGCTACGGCATATCGCGGCTGATCCCCCACTCGCCGGCTGTGCCCCCCTCGCCCGACGGGTCCGGCCTCAGCGAGCGATCCGTTCCAGGGGTGACCACGCGAGCAGGAGCGTCTTGTCGCCCTTGGCGGCGAACCGGACGCGGGCCTCGGCCTTGTCGCCGCTGCCGCGGAGTTCGAGCACGATGCCGTCGCCGAACGTGGCATGCCGGACGTCGTCACCGACCGACAGGCAGATCGCGTCTGCCCCGCTCGGACCCGGGGCCGAGCGGCCGGCGCGCAGCGCGGCATCGACGACCCGCTCGCGGTGGCGCTCGGCAGCGTCGTCGTCGGGATCGAAACTCGACAGGGCCCGACGACCCTGGCTGCGCTCACCCCAGGACCGATCGCCCCGCGACCGATCCCCCCAGTCGTCGTCCCGGTCGCGGCGCCGCCACGCCCCCGTGTCGTTGCTGCGACGTGCCCGCTCGCCCACGTGTTCGACGAGTTGGGCGGGGATCTCGTCGAGGAACCGCGAGGGCGGGTTGTACTGCGTGGCACCGAACATCGTGCGGCTCCACGCATGGCTGACGTGCAGCTTGTGCATCGCCCGGGTGATCCCCACGTATGCGAGCCGACGCTCTTCCTCGAGTTCCTCGGGCTCGGTGAGCGCCCGGGTGTGCGGGAACACCCCCTCCTCCATCCCGACAAGGAACACGAGCGGGAACTCGAGACCCTTGGCGCCGTGGAGCGTCATCAGGGTGACCTTGGTGGCATCGGCTCCCTCGGCGGGCTCGTCGGTGTCCGCGACCAGGGCCACCTGCTCCAGAAAGGCGTCGACCGACTCGAACTCCTGAGCGGAGCCGATGAGCTCGCTCAGGTTCTCGAGTCGGCCGGCGGACTCCACGGAGTGCTCCGCCTCCAACTCGGTGAGATACCCCGAATCGTCGAGCGCAGCCTGCAGCACTGCGGCCGGACCCTGAC
>JBEIFW010000020.1:0-28924 GCA_040382215.1 Acidimicrobiales bacterium | reverse complement strand
GGTTGGCCGAGCCGGGCCCCCCCTTATCTGCCTCCCGGGGCCCGCGCATTCCCCGCACCCTCGCCGCTCGCGCGCGGCCGTGCGCAGCACCCCGGGGGTTCTGGCCCACGGACGTTGGTGGAGACCAGGTTTTCGGTTGTAGGTGCACGTCATGGTCCGAGAGACCGTGGACCCCGACCTGCGCCGCACCGTTCGGCTGTCCCTGCACCCCGAACCAGGGCTACGACGGGGAGCACACGAAGCGCTGAGCGAGACCTGAACCTCGGGCGGATCGTTGAGCGTCGCTTGTCACCGCCGGGCCCGATAGCGGCTCCCCCATTCCTCCCCGGAGAGCGCCGTCAGTACCCTTGGCGTCATGGCCGCTCCCGACCTCACGACCGCCGCGTCCGTCATCGACCTCGCCCAGTCCGTGGTCGGCAAGGGGATCCGCACCCTCGCCGCCGCCGGCGGCCCCGACCGGCACCAGGTGCTCGCCTACGACCTGGCCCATGCGGCTGCAGCGGTGGCGACGGCCCGTTCGATGCTCGACTACGGCGCCAAGGGCGAGCTCGAGGCGAAGCTCACGGCGGCGTTCGTCGCCGACGCCGTCCACGAACTCCACGGCAAGGTCGTCGGGCGCGAAGCGTCCTGGGGTCTCGAACGGGGCTGCCTCGACGGCGCACTCGACTTCGTCGCGGCGTACCGGGATCCGGAGTTCCTCGCCGAACTGGCCGATCAGCCCGGACCCCGGCACCTCGACCCCGACTTCGAACTGGTGCAGGACACGTTCCGCCGCTTCGCCGAGGAGCGCATCGCGCCGCATGCCGAGCACGTGCACCGCCACAATCTCGACGTGCCCGAAGAGATCATCTCGGGCCTTGCCGACCTCGGCGCGTTCGGCCTGTCGATCCCTGAGGAGTACGGCGGCTATGCGACGGGCGGCTCCGGCGAGGCGCTCGCCATGGTGGTAGCCACCGAGGAGCTGTCGCGGGCGTCGCTCGGCATCGGAGGGTCCCTGATCACCCGGCCCGAGATCCTCACCCGGGCATTGCTCAAGGGCGGTTCCGAGGACCAGAAGCACGAGTGGCTGCCCAAGCTCGCCACCACCGAGGTCATGTGTGCCGTCGCCGTCACCGAGCCCGACTACGGCTCCGACGTCGCCGGGCTCAAGGTCACCGCGACCCCGGCCGCCGGCGCCGACGGTTCCCCGGGCTACGTGATCAACGGCGTCAAGACCTGGTGCACCTTCGGCGCTCGGGCCAACGTGCTCATGCTCCTGGCCCGCACCGATCCGGACCGCTCGAAGACGCACCGGGGCCTTTCGCTGTTCATCGTGCCCAAGCCGATCGCGGACGGCCACGGGTTCGCCTTCACCCAGGACGGCACCGGCGGCAAGCTCGAGGGCCGACCGATCGACACCTTGGGCTACCGGGGCATGCACTCCTACGAGATCGCCTTCGACGGCTGGTGGGTGCCCGAGGCGAACCTGATCGGCGGAACCGACGGCCTCGGGAAGGGCTTCTACCTCCAGATGGAGGGCTTCGAGAACGGCCGCCTGCAGACCGCGGCCCGTGCCGCCGGGGTCATGCAGGCGGCCTACGAAGCTGCGCTCGACTACGCCGCGAACCGGATCGTGTTCGGCCGGTCGATCGCCGAGTACCAACTCACGAGGGTGAAGCTCGCCCGCATGGCGGTGCTCATCCAGGCCAGCCGGCAGTTCATGTACGAGGTCGCCACGCTCTTGGCGAAGGGCCAGGGGGCAATGGAGGCATCGATGGTCAAGGCCTACGTCTGCAAAGCAGCCGAGTGGGTGACGCGCGAGGCGCTGCAGATCCACGGCGGCTACGGCTACGCCGAGGAGTACCCGGTCAGCCGCCTCTACGTCGACGCTCGGGTGCTGTCGATCTTCGAGGGGGCCGACGAGACGCTCTGCCTCAAGGTCATCGCCCGTCGCCTGGTGGACGCCGCAGCGTCCTGAGGGTTCACGACGGGCGACGGGCCAGGTAACCGGTGAGGTCGTGCAGCGACCGGATCCGGATGCATCCCGGTAGGTCGTGATCGTCGTGCGGATCGAGCAGGAACGGGACCATCCCAGCGGCGTGTGCCCCGCCCACGTCGTTGCGCACGCTGTCCCCCACGTAGCCGACTCGGTGCGCCGGAAGGCCGATCGCTTCGAGCGCCGGCGAGAAGATCGCCGGGTCGGGTTTGGCGGTCCCGACCACCTCGGAGTCGATCACGCAAGCCACCGGCACCCCGCCGCCCGGCCCAACCTGGCACACACCCTGATGCGCGAGCGTCGCCTCAACCTGCCCAGACGCATTGGAGACCACGCCGATCGGGACCCCGGCCCGATGGAGACGCCAGAGCGCCGCCACGGACTCGAGCAGCGGGCGACGCCACAGGAACGGAGAGAACAGCCGGCCGAGCGCAGCGGCCGCAGCGTCGACGGCTGCGTCGTCGACGCCACACGTTCTCGCTACGGCACGCCGGTATGCCGGCCAGTCGTCCACGTCGGCGCTCGCCGCGGCCTGGGCGGCCATCCCGGCGTAGTGGGCCCGGATGCACCGGGCGTCACCGGGTGAGACGCCGAACGGTTCGAGTTGCTGACGGATCGCCAGCGGGTCCGGGACGATCAACACCCCACCGGCATCGAACAGCACGGCGTCGACGGTGACCTCGGTGTCATCGGCCCGAAGGGCGGGATTCGGCCCAGTGGTGGGCACCACGGTGCGCACGGCGATCGGCGGGGAGTCGGGCACGGCGTGGAGGCTAGGCGCACGACCGCAGATCTCAGGCTGCGACCGTCACCACGACGAACCCGTCGCGAGCACGGCCGCCTGGCCGGTGCACGGGTTCCCTCGCCCGTACGCACGCCCGGTTCCCGGTCGCTCGGTGAGGTACCAGCACGTCCCGGTACCGTCCGGAGCGGCAAGGCCGAGTACGTCGGGCGTGACGAAGACGGAGACCTCACCCGGCTCGTCTGCGCCGTCGCCTCCCTCGATCAGCACGGTGACGTCGACCGCCACGCCGGCGAGGGCGTCGATGGTCAACCGGCTCCGGCCCTCGGCCTGCGCCAGCGTCGCGGCGGCGTCGACCAGCCCGACCAGGCGCGCCTGCGTGGCATCGCTACCGGTCGCCGGCACCTCGAGCGGTCGGCTCACCGTGGCCGCCGGGACGTCCGGCGTCGGGAACACCGGGAGCACCGTCGGCAAGGAGCGCTCCGGGACGGTCACCCCAGGCGGCAGGAGCACCGGCCGGTCGTCGCGGATTTGCAGCGACATGGACAACGGCAGTCCGAGAGCCACCAGAATCCCGAGCGGGATCAGCACCACACGGCGGCCCATGACGGGACGCATCGGCTATTCCGCCGGGCTACTCCAGGATCCGACCGGACCCGGATCACGACCGACCGGGAATGATCGATCAGTCCTGCTGCCCGAGCGGCCGAAGGCGATCAGCAACTCAGTTGCGACCCTCGAGCAGACCACGTAACAGCGACACCTGCGTGGATGCCCAGATGTCGAGCAATCGCCCGTCGTCGATGCCTCCGGGGCTCTCACCGAGGAGCCAGGCGACCGCTCGCGCGTGGAACAGCGGCGCAAAGGCGAGGTAGACAGCGACCGGTAGATCGAACCGGCCGGTGTCGACACCCCGCTGGCGCAGCCAGACGTCGAACACCTCGGCGACAGCGTCGTAATTCGATCGGGCGAACTGGTGGGCAAGATCGGCGAGTTCGGGCACCTCGTGACGGCTCACGCCGGCTTCACGGAGCACGATGGTGGAAGCGTCGGCCACCTCGTCGGCGAAGGCGAGCACCGCCCATCCGAGGGATCGGTAGGCGTGGACGAGGTCGCCGCCGTCGAGGGCAGCATCGAGCCCGGCAACACCCTCCGTCACAACCGACCGGAAGCTGGTGGCCCGCCCGACGAGCTCGGTCACGCCGTCGGCGAGCAGGCGCCGCTTGCTCGGGAAGTACCGGAACGCGCCACCGGACCCCGGCGCCAGGCCGGCAGCCCGCTCGATGTCGGCCGTTCGCGTCGCGTCGAATCCCTGACGCGCGAACAGGGCGGTGGCCTCCCGGATCAGGCGTTCCCGCGTGGTGCAGTTCGGCTCGGGTCGCCTGCTCATCGGGCAGGGATCATGCCCGATCGAGGTCTCCGGACGGGATTCCGAGCAGGGCCTCGCCATTCGACACACTCGACGACCACGTAGGGTCGATCCGCCGTGCACGCAGCGTGGCCCCAGCGGTCGATTCCCACAGCAGGGCGGGGCGGGCGCCGTGCCAGCGAACGGCGAGGCTGATCGTGCCGGCCCCGATCGGGATGCCGTAGGCGTCGAGCGACTGGCCGAACCACGATGCAGGAAGCCCGGCGAGCACGTCGACACCCTCGCGGGCCGGCCGGGCGAGGCCGGCGACCACTGCAGCGATCAGGCGCGACCCAGTCAGGCCGTCGAGCCGATCCGCCGGCGGGGGCGCCGCCGCCGGAGCGAGCCGAGCCCGCACCGCTTCAGCGTCGCCGGCGGCGCGCTCGTCGCCGACCGAGCGAGCAACATCGGCCGCCGCAGCGAGCGCAGCGTCGACATCCCATGTCAACAGGGCATCACGACGATGACGGCGGGCCATCCGTTCGGCGGCGACGACGACGCCGTCGAGGAGATCCTCGCCCTGTTGACCGAGCCGCACCCAGGTCTGCGCCGCGAGCAGGAACCCGACCGGATCATCTCCGGGCTCCCCCGGGCCGTCGAGCAGCACGGCCGACCGGGCTCCCACGAGCCGTTCGGACAGCACCTCGTCGGGCAGGACCAGCCGAGGGCCACGATCGACCTGGGCTCGCCAGCCACGCGCCACCTGCTCGGCGCTCGACACCGGCCCTGGCAAGGGCCCACCGATCCGCCCGTCATGTGCGAGCGCTACGCGCACAGACGTGCCGTGCCCGACCGGTAGCGACATCGACCCTTCGCGAGCTCCGGTCCCGACGAGCGCGGCCGGGACCGCCGGCCGGGAGGAGAGCAGATCGTTGCGGGAGAACACCACGGCGAAACTGCGGTTGGACCGGTTCTCGATCCCGATCACGGTCAATCCTCCGTGGTCGGCCACGGCGTAGACACGCTCCACGGCATCGCCTCCGGGCACTCGGACCGCCGTCTCGACCACCGGGGCACCGAGCAGCCGATGCTGCCGCACCGCCGAGGCCCCGTCGCCGGGATGGTGCCAGCGGTCCTCGGCCACGACCGCCCAGGACAGCTTCCCGCCGCCGTCGTGCGGCGCGACCGAACCGTCGGGCCCGACGGTTCCACGCCACTCGCCACCCAGCACGCCGATCGTGGTCATCGTCGTCGCCCGTTCACTCATGACCAATCCGTTCGGCCTTGCGGTCCCGACTCATCAGGGCGACGAGCGCGTCACGCGCCGTCCCGCCCCGGTGACAGACCTCGACGACCTGTTCGGCGATGGGCATCTCCACGCCGCAGCGAGCGGCGAGCGCGACGACAGACGGCGAGCTCTTGACGCCCTCGGCCACCATCCGCATCTCACCCACCACCTCGGCGATGGTTCGCCCCCGGCCGAGTTCGAATCCGACCGTGTTGTTCCGGCTCTGACGCGACGAACACGTGGCGATCAGATCGCCCATCCCGGCGAGACCGGCGAAGGTGAGCGGGTCACCCCCGAGCGCTGCGCCCAGCCGACTCATCTCGGCGAGACCTCGGGTGATGATCGTCGCCCGGGTGTTGTCACCGAAGCCCATCCCTTCCGCCATTCCGGCGGCGATGGCGATCACGTTCTTCACGACGCCGGACACCTCGCAGCCGACCAGGTCGTCGTTCGTGTAGACGCGGAGGCGGTCGGTGGAGAAGATGCGCTGCAACTCGGTCGCGATGATGTCGTCATCGACGGCCACCACCGACGCTGCCGGCTGGCCGCCCAGGATCTCCTTGGCCAAGTTCGGGCCGGTGAGGACCGCCACCGGGTGCCCGGGCAGCTCCTCGACCACCACCTCGCTCATTCGCTTCAGGGTGCCCTGCTCGAGACCCTTCGAGAGGCTGACCACCGGCACCCAGGGCCGGACGTGTGGCGCCGCCTCGGCCAGCACCGCTCGAAAGCCGTGCGACGGCACCCCCATCACCACGACGTCGGCGCCGACCACCGCCTCCTCCAGCGATGCGGTCGCGCGCAAGGCGTCGGGCAACTCGAAGCCGGGAAGGTACGCGTCGTTGCGATGCAGACGGTCGATCGCTTCGGCGAGCTCTCGCCGGCGGGCCCAGAGCACCGTGGGCGTGTTGACCGCCGCCAGCGCCGCAACCGTGGTGCCCCACGAGCCTGCTCCGATGACCGCAACCCGTATCGCCATGGCGGCGAGGTTAGGCCGAGCGCCCCGCCCGCTCGCCCTTGCCCGTAGGCTCGCCGCGTGACCGCAGCGGTCCTGATCCCGGTCAAGGACTTCCGTCAGGCAAAGGGGCGCCTCGCCGGTGCACTGAGCGCGACCGAACGTGCCGCGCTCGCGCGGGCCATGGCATCGGCGGTGGTGCGGGCTGCGGCGCCGTTGCCGGCCTTCGTCGTCTGCGACGACGACGACGTCGCCACGTGGGCCGCCGCTGCCGGCGCGGCCGTGTTGTGGCGACCCGGGTTGGGGCTCAACGGCGCGGTCTCAGACGGCGTTGCGGCGCTCGCATCCGCCGGCTTCGACCGGGTGCTCGTCGCGCACAGCGACCTGCCGCTTGCCTCGCAGCTCGGCTGGCTCGCTCCGCTTCCGGGCATCACGCTCGTGCCCGACCGCCGCGACGACGGCACCAACGTCGTGTGCGTCCCTGCAGGGTCGGCCTTCACCTTCTCCTACGGTCCGGGCTCGTTCCGACGTCACCTCGCCGTCGCCCGCACCGTCGGCGTCGCGGTCCGCGTGGTACGCGATCCTCGGCTCGGCTGGGACGTCGACGTCCCCGACGACCTCGACCATCCGTCGCTGCAAGGAGGCCTGCCATCGACCCCAACGAGCCCGGGCAACCGGGCATGACCGCCAGCGATCCGGCGCTCACGAGGGACCTCGCCGTACCGACGAGCGCCCTTGCCATCGGCGCCCATCCTGACGACGTCGAGTTCGGTTGCGGCGCAACCCTTGCGAAATGGGCGGCAGCCGGCTGTGTCGTGCACCATCTGGTGCTCACCGACGGATCGAAGGGCACCTGGGACCCTCAGGCCGACACTGCTGCGCTCGTGCTCACGCGCCAAGCCGAGCAACGTGCTGCGGCCCGGGCGCTCGGCGCCAGCGGCGAGGTGGTGTTCCTCGGCTGGCCCGACGGTGAGCTCGACAGCGGTCTGCGGCAGCGATGGCAAGTTGCCTATTGGATCCGAGCCCTTCGCCCGCAGGTCGTGCTCGGGCACGATCCGTGGAAGCGGTACCGGCTGCACCCCGACCACCGCCACGCCGGTCTCCTCGCGTGCGACGGCATCGTCGCCGCTCGCGATCCGCACTTCTTCCCCGAACAGGGCGTCGCGCCACACCGGCCGTCCACGCTCCTGCTCTGGGAAGCCGACACCGTGCACCACGCCGAGGACGTAACCGCCTTCGTCGATGCAAAGATGACGGCTATCGAGGCGCACGCCAGCCAGTTCGAGTCGACGATGGGCGCCGTCGACGATGCCGGTCTCGAAGCGTTCCGGACTCGGATCCGCTCCCGGCTCGCCGAACTCGGCGCGCTCGCCGGTTGCGCTGCGGCTGAGGTCTTCGCCCGGATCGACCGCATCTGATCCGCAACGCGAAGGAGGGGGCCCGACGGGCCCCCTCCTTCGCGCCGTCCGACCCCGACGGGCCGAAGCGTCAAGCCTTCTTCGCAGCCTTCTTGGCCGGAGCAGCAGCCTTCTTCGCCGCCGGAGCCGCCTTCTTCGCCGCCGGAGCCGCCTTCTTCGCCGGAGCAGCAGCCTTCTTCGCCGCCGGAGCCGCCTTCTTCACGGCCGGAGCAGCCTTCTTCACGGCCGGAGCCGCCTTCTTCACGGCCGGAGCCGCCTTCTTCGCGGGTGCAGCGGCCTTCTTCGCCGCCGGTGCCGCCTTCTTCGCTGCTGCCACGGTTCTCCTTCCGAGTGGGGGTCGTGTCCCGGCGGCAGGGCCGGCCCGGGAACTGGATCAGCGACCGTCGCTGATCCGCTTCGCAGTCGACCCCGGCCTCGGTGCCGCCTGCGGCTCCGGCGATCACTCGCCGAAGATTTCGAGAGCGTGTTCCGGTTTCGGGATGTCTCCCCGGCCCGACGAGCACGCTCCAATGCCACTGCAGATCCGGGCCGTTCATTGAACTGAACGATGGATTCCGCCTGCCAATGAGACAACGCCGGAGCGTGGAGGTCAAGCATCATTGTGGTTGCATCCGCAACTACAAGGCGATCCGATGACGCGATGCCGTGATTGGCGCTCTCGAAGGCGACAAGATGCACGCCGTGCCTCGCTCGACACCCCGTCGCATCGGCGGCGCCGACGGCTGCCGGCAGGGGTGGACCGTTGCGTCCGACAGCGGTGTGATAGTCGCGTCGTCGTTGTCGGACATGGACTTCGACGTCCTCGGTGTCGACATGCCGATCGGGCTGCCGGAGTCTTGGCACCGCCGCGCCGACGATTGCGCCCGGGCGTTCCTCCCCGCGTCGCGTCGCAGTTCGGTGTTCCCGACGTTGCCTCGCCCCTTGCTCGGCGAGGGCAGCTACGCGGAGGCCAATGCGGCGAGCAAGGCCCGGTACGACCGCGGTGTGTCGATCCAGTCGTGGTCGCTGGCACCGAAAATCCGCGAGCTCGACTTGCTCGCCCGGAGCCCGGTCGCAACCGCGCTCGTCGAGATCCACCCGGAGTGCTCGTTCTGGGCCATGACCGGCGAGTTGCTGCCACCGAAGCGGACGAGGGCTGGCCTCGACGCACGACGGCGGGCGATCGAGGCTTGGTACGAGGGCGAGGTTCCCGATCGCCTACCCGGCGCTGCCGCCGACGACATCGTCGATGCCGTGGCGGTCCTATGGAGCGCAAGGCGCTTCGCCGCGGGCGAGCACCTCGTGCTGGGGGACGGTTCGACCGACGGCTGCGGGCTACCGATGCGAATCGTCGTCTGAGCAGAGCCTGGCGATCCTTCCGGCGACCGACGCCATCGCTTCGTCCGATGCGTACCGCTGACGGGGCCAGAAGAATCCGCGCAGGCCGTCACCTCGGCGCCGGGGCACGACGTGCACGTGGAGGTGCGCCACGCTCTGACTCACCAGGTTGTTGATCGCAACGAAACTCCCCGGCGCTTCGAGCGCTTGCGGCACCACGTCCGCAAGCCGGCGAACACGTTCGAACAGTGGCCCGACCTCGTCGGCACGCAGCTCGGGCAGCGTCACGACGTGCCGCCGGGGAACCACCAGAACGTGCCCGGGGAACAGCGGGGAGCGGTCGAGGAAGGCGACGGCGACCTCGTCGTCGAGCACCCGGTAAGCCGGTGCAATCCCGGCGACGATCCCACAGAAGGCGCACCCCGTCACGGGACCTAGGGTGCCCGCCGTGACGGCCACCGGCAACTGGCACCAACTCGCTCGGGGCGTAGCCCTCCCGTTCGACCCGGCGCTCGTCGTGCCCGAACTCATCGAGGTCGACCTGCCCGAACCGCGCCTCGAACCGATCGCGGACATCCGGGCCGCAGCCGAGGCGGCTGTCGTGCAACGACTCGGCGCCGCAATCCGACCGGGCACGACGGTGGCCATAGGCGCCGGCAGCCGGGGCCTCACCGGCCGAGTGGATCTCGTGGCCGGCGCTGTCGCCGGTGTGCGGCGGTTGGGGGGCACGCCGTTCGTCGTCCCTGCGATGGGCAGCCATGGTGGTGGCACTTCGGACGGTCAGCGCGAGGTGCTCGCCGGGTACGGCATCACCGAGACCTCGGTCGGTGCCGAGGTTCGCTCCACGATGGACACCGTCGAGGTAGCCCGCACCCCGAACGGGATGCCGTTGTTCCTCGACCGTCACGCGGCCGGTGCCGATCGCATCCTGCCGGTCAACCGCGTGAAGCCCCACACCTGCTTCGTCGGTCCCATCGAGTCCGGCCTCACCAAGATGGCGGTGGTCGGCTTCGGCAAGCAGGCCGGGGCCGCCCAGATCCACTCCTGCGGCCCGGTCGACATGCGTGACCGGCTCCTCGACGGTGTCGCTGCGCTTCGGGCCACCGGGCGGCTCGCCGGGGGGTTGGCCTCGGTCGAGTCGGGGGCGGGCGCGGTGGTGCGCATCGATGCGCTCGACGCCCACGAGATCGGAAGCGCCGTCGAAGAGGAACTCACGGCGATCGCAAAGGGCTTCGTGCCCCCCCTGCCGTTCGCAACGATCGACGTCCTCGTCGTCGAACGGATCGGGAAGGACATTTCCGGTGTCGGGATCGACCCGAACGTGACCGGGCGGTACCGCATCCACGGCCTTCCCGATGCGACGACACCCTCCGTCGCCACCGTCGTCGCGCTCGGGCTCACCTCCGAAAGTCACGGCAATGCGATGGGCCTCGGGCTCGTCGACTTCATCCCGGCTTCGCTCGCGAATGCTGTGGACTGGGACGCGTTCTGGTTCAACGCCTTCACGGCCGGTCCAGCGGGTGTGCAGCGCGCCAAGGTACCGATGATCCTCCCCGACGACGATTCGGCGATCCGCGCTGCCGTGGCCATGTGCGGGCAGCCCGCCGGCGCGATCGTGCGCATGGTCCGGGTCCGCTCGACGCTGCACCTTTCCCGGATCTGGGTGAGCACACCGCTGCTCCCCGAACTGCCGCCGGATGCCGTCGTCCACCGCTGAGGGCGACCGAGGCCACGTCTACACTCCTGCGACGACCCACTGCCCGACCACTAGGGGGACCCTGTGCGCACGAGGTTGATCGCTGCTGTGACCCTGTCCGGAGCCCTGCTCGCGACCGCCGCCGCTTGTGGCGACGACTCGAGCAGCACGGCGACCACCAAGGCGAGCGGTGGTGGCAGCGCCGATGTAAAGGGCTTCAAGCCGATCAAGGCCGACACCCTCACCATCGTCACGAGCCTCCCCGGACCCGGCTTCTGGGACGGTAGCGAGGACGACGTCACCAAGCTCAACGCCGGCTTCGAGTACGACATGGTCAAGGCGCTGCAGGCCAAGCTCGGCTTGAAGAACCTCGAGGTCCGCAACGAGAGCTTCGACGCCCTCGTCGCCGGTCAGGCCGGGAAGTTCGACCTGGCGCTGTCGCAGGTGACGATCACGGACGAGCGCAAGAAGGTCGTCGATTTCACCGACGCCTACTGGGAGTCCGATCAGGGCGTGCTGGCCAAGGCCGACAAGAAGGTCGCCTCGCTCGACGACGCGAAGAAGCTCAACTGGGGCGTGCAGACCGGCACCACCGGTCTCGACTTCGTCGAGAAGACGATCAAGCCGGCCAAGGCGCCACAGGTGTACCAAAACCTCGCCGACGCCTTCACCGCCCTCAGCGCCGGGCAGATCGACGCCGTCATGATGGACACCGCCATCGTGCTCGGTGAGGCCGGGCGTTCCGGCGGCAAGCTTGCGGTCGTCGCCCAGTTCAAGACCGGCGAGCAGTACGGCGGGATCATCCCCAAGGGCAACCCGCAGGCCAACAAGGACGTGATCAACGGGCTGATCAACGGGCTGAAGAGCGACGGTTCGCTGGCCAAGTTCGCCACCAAGAGCCTCGGTGGCGACCCCACCAAGGTTCCGGTCATCGCGGTCAAGTGACCGGTCGGAGCCGATGACCAGACTGGTCTCCACGGGGCCCGCTGCCGAACGGCGGCGGGCCCCGGCCGTTCGGACCCGCATGCTCGCCTCGGTGGTGGCCTTCGTGGCCGCCATCACGGTGTGGGCCGTGTTGGCCGCGCTGCTGTGGGGCTTCGACCGCAGCCTCGGCACCAACGGGTGGGAGACCGTTGCCGCCCGCGCCGTCCTGGTGGTGTTGGCGCTGGCCGGGCTCGCCGTGCCGGTCTCGGCGCTGCAGGCGTTGCGGGCGTCGCTGGCGGCGCGCCGCCTCGTTGCGTCCGGCGACGCCGTCGAGGCCCGGGTCGCCGGCGATCGCGCGTCGAACTGGCTGTGGTACGTCGTCGGGTTCTCGATCACCGCGTTGGTGGTCGGGGGCGTGTCGGCCGTGCTCACCGCCGGGGTCCGAGCGGTGTTCTTCGACTGGCGGGTGTTCGGGCTGTCGTGGCCTGCGCTGTTCGACGCGTTCTGGCTCAACATCCGGCTGTTCCTCGTAGCCGAGGTGTTCGTGCTCGTCTGGGGTTTGGTCGTCGCCGTCGCCCGGATGATGCCGGGCAAAGCCGGTCGTCCCGTGCGGTTCCTGTCGATCGTCTACACCGACTTGTTCCGGGGCATGCCGGCGGTGCTGGTCATCTTCCTCGTGGTGTTCGGCCTGGCGATCGCCGACCTGCCGCTGATCTCCGACCTGAGCCGTGAGCAGCAACGGTTCTGGCTGCCGGTCCTCGCCCTCACCCTCGTCTACGGGGCGTACGTGGCCGAGGTGTACCGCTCGGGGCTCGAGTCGATCCACTGGAGCCAGACCGCTGCGGCCCGCTCGCTCGGGCTCAACTTCCCGCAGACGTTGCGGTTCGTCGTGGTACCTCAGGCGGTACGCCGGGTCATCCCGCCGTTGCTCAACGATTTCATCGGCCTGCAGAAGGACACGGCGTTGCTCGCCTTCGTCGGGGTGCTCGAGGTGTTCAACACCTCGAGCGTGCAACGCTCCCGTTACTTCAACATGACGCCGGTGGTCGCAGCCGGCGTGCTGTTCGTGATCGTCACCATCCCGTTGGCCCGTCTCACCGACTGGCTGATCAAGCGGGACCAGGGCCGGATGCGGGCGGGGGGCTGAGCCAGATGTCGTTCCTCGAGTTGCGCAACGTGCACAAGCACTTCGGCACCAACCGGGTGCTGCGCGGCATCGATCTGGCCGTCGAGGAGCACCAGGTGGTGTGTCTCATCGGGCCGTCGGGTTGCGGCAAGTCCACGCTGCTGCGCTGCGTGAACGCGCTCGAGGTGATCGATGACGGCGAGATCGTCCTCGACGGCGAGCCGGTGTCGGGCCCTGGGGTCGACGTCAACGCCCTGCGCCAGGACGTCGGCATCGTGTTCCAAAGCTTCAACCTGTTCCCCCACATGACCGTGCTCCGCAACGTCACCCTGGCGCCCCTGAAGGTGCTCGGGATGCCCAGAGCCGAAGCAGAGGAACGGGCCATGGCCCTGCTCACCAGGATCGGCTTGGACCACAAGGCCGCCGAATATCCCGACCGGCTCTCCGGCGGCCAGCAGCAGCGGGTGGCCATCGTGCGGGCGCTGGCGATGGGCCCGCGGGTGATGCTGTTCGACGAGGTCACCTCCGCCCTCGACCCCGAGCTGGTCTCGGAGGTGCTGGGCATGGTGCGCGAGCTCGCGTCGGAAGGCATGACGATGCTGCTCGCCACCCACGAGATGGGCTTCGCCAAGGAGGTCGCTTCGACGGTGTGCTTCCTCTACGAAGGCGTCGTCCACGAGTTCGGGCCGCCGGAACGGATCTTCGGCGACCCGACCGAGGACCGTACCCGACAGTTCCTCCGCTCGATCATCGACGCCGGCCGGCTGTAGGGCCCCTGCCCGCCCACCCCCGATCCCTCACTGTTCACCTGCTTGTGACCGATGGTGCCAGCAGGCACCCGAGATCGGGTGCTACGACACTTCCCACATGTCCGATCCTGTTGGAGCTGCCGTGAGCGATCGCCTCCAGACCGCCGCCAACCGGAATGGGGACGACCTTGCTCCGGTCCGCACCTGCGTCGTGCTCGACACCAGCGTGCTGGTAGCCGACCCGTCCTGCCTGGCCAGTTACGGCGGGTGCGACGTCGTCGTACCGCTGATCGTCGTCGAGGAACTCGACAAGCTGAAGAGCCGTCAGGACGATGCCGGCCGGGCTGCTCGTCACGCGTTGCGGACCCTGGAGGACCTGCGGGTCAGCGCCGGGGGCTCGCTGAACCACCCGGTGCCGATCCCGGCCGATCCGCTCGGCGGAACGGTGCGGATCGAGCTCAACGGGGTGCTCGGTCACCTGCTCGCCGAGCACGGCCTCGATCCGGCCCGACCCGACAACCGCATCATCGGCGCCGCACTCGGCCAGGCCCGGGATCGACCCACGGTCGTGATCTCCAACGATGCCGCGCTGCGCATCAAGGCGGGCCACCTCGGGGTGGACGCCGACGAGCACCGGCCGGTAGGCCGCTCCCCTGCGACCCGCCCGGCCGGCTGGCTCACCCTCGACGCCGACGCTGGAGACGTCGAGCGCCTGTATGCCACCGGGCGACTCGATGAACTTGCCGACGGGCCGGCGATTTCCGAACTGCCCTGCAACACCTTCGCCGTCGTCCGCAGCGGCTCCCGTTCGGCCCTGGCCCGACGGTCCGACGAGGGACTGGCGCTGCTGGGCTCGACGTCCCCGGAGGCTTGGGGATTGCGCTCACGATCGAAGGAGCAGCGCTTCGCGTTGGAACTCCTGCTCGACCCGGACGTGAGCGTGGTTGCGCTCGATGGGAGGGCCGGCACCGGCAAGACCGTCCTGGCCGTGGCCGCCGGCCTGGAGCAAGTGGTCGAAGCCCGTCGCTACGAACGGCTGTCGATCTACCGGCCCCTCGTGCCGGTCGGACGGGCGGACGTGGGGTTCCTCCCCGGAGGACTCGACGAGAAGCTCGACCCGTGGATGGCCGCCATCCACGATGCAGTCGTCGCGCTCACCGATCGGCGCTCGGCTCGCGACGCCCGCTCGTTGGTCGACGAACTCACGGCCCGGGGCGCGCTCTCCCTCGAGTCCGTCACGTTCCTGCGTGGACGCTCACTGCACCGACAGTTCACGATCGTCGACGAAGCCCAGAACCTGGAGCCCACCACGCTCAAGACGATCCTCACCCGTATCGGCGAAGGCACCAAGATCGTGTTCACCGGGGACACCAGCCAGATCGACGCCCCGTACGTCGGAGAATCCAACAACGCCCTTGCCGTGCTGATCGACGCTTTCAGCGGCCAGCCCTGCTTCGGCCACGTAACGCTGAACGCCTGTGAACGCAGTGAGGTTGCCCGGATCGCCGCCGAGCTCCTGTGAGGGAACGGCGCTCGCCGGTACCGGAAGCCCGGTTCTTACGTGCTAAATCGCATTTACAGCCGCCTCGGGATGAATTAGCATTGAAAGTGCCAGAGCGGTGGGGCCTAACCCCTCCCGGCCCCGCCGCTCCTCCACTCTCCCTCCCAAGGACGTTGAGGTCGAAGAATGCTCGCCATCGAAGCCGTCCTGCCGCGCCCCACCGCCGACTGGCGTGAATCCGCCGGCTGCAAAGGACAGACGAACCTGTTCTTCCCGCCTCGGGCCGAGCGCCCGCAGGCGCGTGTGCGTCGGGAGGCGCAAGCACGGATGCTCTGCGCCTCGTGCACCGTGGCGGTCCAGTGCCGCTCGTTCGCCCGGGACCAGCGCGAGTACGGCTTCTGGGGAGGCGAGTCCGAGGAGGAGCGCCACCTCGCTGGGTACACCGTCGCCGCACCGATCGGCGTTCGGGCCCGGCAGTCGCACGCCTTGAGCGCCTGACCGTCGCCGCAGCCGGCGCGCATCCCGGGCGTAGGGTCCCGGGTGGTGCTTCGTGTCCCCATCGCCGTGGTCGACGTCGAGACGACCGGGCTGCGTCCTGATCACGATCGCGTGCTCCAGGTCGCTGTCGTACTGCGGTCCGTGGAGGGTGCGACGGAGCAGCGTTGGGTCTCGTTCGTCCGTCCCCGTTGGGGCCGCCTCGCCCGGCTCGGACCCACGGAGATCCACGGGATAGGGCACCGGGCAGTTCGCCACGCACCCCGGCAGCGCCAGGTGGGTCGGGAACTCGCCGGCCATCTCGCCGGTCGTCTCGTCGTGGCCCACAACCTGGCGTTCGACTGGGCCTTCGTCCGCCGGCTACTGGAGCCGGGACCATCGGCCCCTCGTGCGGGACTGTGCACCCTCGCACTGGCGAGAACCGTGGAGCCCGCACATCCCGAAGGTCACTCGCTCGGTGCCCTCTGCCGCCGATACGGCATCGACCCGGGCCGACCGCACGATGCGCTCGACGACGCTCGAGCCACGAGCGAGTTGCTGGACCGCTTGCTCGAACGACTCCCGGATCCGCCGCTGATCCCGCTCGTTCAGCGATAAGCGGCCAGCACCGAGGCCGCCGTGCGTGCGCCAAGGTCACGCCAACGCTCGGGAGCCAGGACCTGGGCGTCGGGCCCGAGTTGCACGAGCAGCCGACCCAGCCAGCGTTCGCTCGTCACCGGGAGCCGCACTCGGAGCGTGCCACCGGAGAGCATCTCGACGGAACGGACCGGATAACGGCTCGCTACCCACGCCGCATCGGGCGACAGGACCAATTCAGCCTCCGGGAGCTCGACGTCGTCGAACCATCCGTCGGTCAGCGGCTCGATCGGCTCGACCTCGACCCGTTCACCGGTCGGTTCCGCCGCTTCCATCCGATCGACCCGGAAGGTCCGGCGCGCCTGCGCGAGCGCGCACTCCGCCACGACATACCAGGTGCCCTCGCGAATCAGGACGGCACGCGGGGTGATCAATCGTTCGGTGCGGCGGTCGTCTCCGCTGCGGTAGACGACCGCCAGACGTTCACCACGTTCGACAGCATCGGTGACGACATCGAGCAACGCAGGCCGCTCGACGGCGACGCTCACCACCGGACGGGCGCCGAGCACCGCTTCGAGCTTGCGGAGTGCCCGGGCCAGCGGGCCGTCGGGGTCGGCGCCGGGGAGCGCCAGCGCAGCGTGGGCGGCCGCGACCACCGAGAACGCCTCCTGGGCCGTCAGCCGCAACGGCCTCCGGAACAGGCGGGGAACACCGACGTGCACCCGACCGTCCTCGACATAGATGTCGATCATCTCGTCGATGTAGGGCGGGAGCCCGCACATCGACGCCACTTCGAGATCGGCGACCACGTGCTCGGGTCGCATACCGAAGCGCTCGGCCACCTCGTCGACGGTTGCGCCGCCACGATCCATGAGCCACGGCAGGATGGCGAGGAGGTGATGCAACCGTTGCTGCGTCGGCCTCGGCCCCCGTCGGCCACTCACGACAACGCCTCGAGCCAACCGACGACCTCCGAGCGGACCTCGGGTGGCTCGAGCACGACGGCGTGCTCGAGCATCCCGAGTACCCATGAGCGGAAGGCCGACCGGTTCGTGCACGGCACCCGCACCAGCACGGAGCCATCGACCTGCCGGGCGACGATCCGTTCGGGGTCCATCTCGGCCATCACCCTTCGCGCCCAGGCCGAGTCGATCCGGACAACGGCCTCGGTGGGATCGTCACCGACGCCCCCGACGGCCTTCATGTCCGACGCCAGCGCCCCGGACGGGTCGAAGCCGTCGGGTACCTCGAACGAACCGCTCTCACCGATCGCCACGTCTCCCTCGATACGGTCCACACGGAAAACCCGTTGCTCGCCGTGCGAATGGTCGTAGCCGACGAGGTACCAATTCCCGCCCCGTGACAACAACCCCAGCGGATCGACCCGCCGGACGCGACTCCGGTACGAGAACGAGACCGGGGATCGCGACGCATGCGCCGCGAAAAGCCCGGCGAGCGCCGGCAGCGAGGGAAGGACCGCAGCAGCCGCACCTGCAGGGTTGGACGCTCCCGACCTGGGCGGCTCGGGGGCCAACTTGCGCAGCGCATCGTCGCCCCAGTCGACCCCGAGATGCACCGTCGCCATCGCCAACTGGAGCGCCCGCTTCTCTTCGTCGGTGAGACCCAAGTCGCCGAGTTCGTAGGCGGCACGGTCGATCCGATACCCGGTGCCGCCGTCGGCGAGGTAGGTCTGCTCGATCGGCACACCCTCGGCGCGCAGGGCCGCCTTGTCCCGCTCGAACGCCGCCCGGCGAGCGGTCGGGTCGGCGGGATACTGCCCCGAGAGCTCGTGGACGATCCGGTCCTGCGACAGCGGCTCGCGAGTCTCGAGGAGCAGCGCAAGCAGGTTCGTGATCCGCTCGAGCGGGTCCACCGGCATGGCGCGCCCCGCCCGGCGATCAGGCCGAGGCCCGGCTCTCGGCGATCACCCGGTGCATCGCTGCCACGATGTCGCCAGCTCCTGCGCCCGGCGTCAAGACGGCTGCCACACCGAGTTCGGCAAGCTTGGCGATGTCCTGGTCGGGCACGATCCCCCCGACGACGACCGGTATGTCGACACCCAATGCGCGCACCGCTTCGACGACCTTCGGCGCAAGCGTCATATGCGCCCCCGACAGCATCGACAACCCGATCGCGTCGACGTCTTCGTCGACCGCGGCCGCTGCGACCTTGCCCGGGGTCTGGAACAACCCCGTATAGATCACCTCGAACCCGGCGTCTCGCAGGATCCGGGCCACGACCTTGACCCCCCGGTCGTGGCCGTCGAGGCCGACCTTCGCGACGAGGATGCGATCTGCCATCACTTGCTCCCGTAGTCGTAGAAGCCCCGGCCGGCCTTGCGTCCGAGGAGCCCGGCCTCAACCATGCGACTCAACAGCGGCGGGGGTGAGTAGAGCGGTTCTTTGAACTCCGTGTACAGGCTCTCGGCCACGGCCATCGTGGTGTCGAGCCCAATGAGGTCGGCGAGGCGCAACGGGCCCATGGGGTGGTTGCACCCCTCGACCATGCCGGTGTCGATGTCGTCGGCCGAGGCGAAGCCGGACTCGAACATCCGGATGGCCGACAGGATGTATGGGATCAACAACGCGTTGACCACGAACCCGGCGCGATCCTGGCTGCGGATCACCCGCTTGTGCAGCACGTCCACTGCGAAGCCCTCGGCAGCTGCGGTGGTGGTCGGCGCAGTCAACAGCGAGGTCACCAGCTCGACGAGCCTCAGGACGGGGACCGGATTGAAGAAGTGGATGCCGATCACCTGCTCGGGGCGCTTGGTGGCCATGCCGAGCTTCATGATCGGGATCGACGAGGTGTTCGAGGCAAGGATCGCCGAGGGGTCGGTGACGGCCCGATCCAAGGCGGCGAACACCGAGGTCTTCAGTTTCTCATCCTCGATCACGGCCTCGACGACGAGTTGACGGTCGGCGAGGTCGCCGAAGTCGGTCGTGAAGTGCAATCTCGCCAAGGCTGCGTCGCGCGCGCCCTCGTCGAGCTTGCCGGCCCGCACGCCTCGATCGAGGCTGGTGGACAGCCGCTTCATCCCGGCCTCGCACGCCGCTGCGTCGATCTCCCGAACGAGCACGTCGAGCCCTGCCCGGGCGCACACCTCTGCGATGCCGGACCCCATCAGCCCACAGCCGACCACCCCGACACGTTCGATCGTCGTCATCGATCCTCCGTTCGGGCCGGTCACGCTGCGGTGAACGCCAGGTCGAGTTTCTTCAGACCCCGCAACATGAAGCTGGGGTGATACTCGAAGTCGTTGGTCTCGAGTAACCGGAGCGTATCGAGGCGCCGCGCCAGACGCTCGAAGGCCGCGACCATCTCCACGCGCGACAGCGGAGCCCCCAGGCAGAAGTGGATGCCCTTGCCGAACGCCAGGTGCTCCTTGAGCTCCGGCCGATCCGGATCGAACCCGTCGGGATCGCCGGAGAACACCTTCGCGTCGCGGTTCGCAGCGGAGTAGACGAGCATGACCCGGGCGCCTTTCGGCACCGGGCAGCCGTCGATGCTGACGCCTTCGGCGGCGACCTTGCGGAACATTCCCTGGGTCGGAGTGGCAAGACGGAGCACCTCCTCGGTGACCAACGGCGCCCGGCCAGCAGGGTCCGCCTTGAGCATGGCCCACTGGTCGGGGTGCTGGGCGAGCAACCGCATGCCCTCGGTGAGCGCCTTCGTCGTCGTCTCGTTCCCGGCGACGAGCAACTGCTGGATGATCGAGAGCATCTCGGCCATCGTGAGGGATCGCTTCTGCCCCTCGGCTGCGGGATCGTCGATGACCGAACCGACCAGGTCGCTCATCAAGTCGCCGGTGGGCGCGACCCGGCGCCGCTCGAGTTGCTCGGCGAAGTAGTGCTGGAACTCCACCACCCCTCGGGCAGCCTCTACCCGGCGGTCGTCGGAAATCGACGCGCCGATGTCGGCGATCGAATCGTCGCTCCAGCGCTTGAAGTCGGCCAGACGGTCGGCCGGGACGTTGAGCACGTAGGCGATCGCCTCGATCGGCAACGGCACGGCGAAGCTCGGGACGAAGTCGATCTCGCCGCTCCGACCGACCGACACGAAAAGATCGTCGATCAGGCGGTCGACGATCGCCTCGACCGGAGCACGCAGCTCGGCGATGCGTCGCGGCGTGAAGTAAGGGGCCACGGTCCCCCGGAAGCGGGTGTGCCAAGGCGGGTCGATCGTGAGCATCGTCGGCACCCGGTCGTAGCCGTCGGCGTACACGGCCCGAAGCCGGTCGATCACGTCGCCCTTGGGGGGCTCGCCGGCCGATCCGAACGCGTTCGAGAACGTGGTGGTGTCCCGCAGCAGCGGGAGCATGAGATCGTGTCGGGTCACCATGAAGATGTCGGTGCCCTGGACGTGGTGGACCGCCGGTCCCTCCTGCATCGCCCGGTAGTAGGCGTGCGGGCACTGCTGGACGGTCGGCGAGAAGGGGTTGAAGCCCTCGAGGCTGATCTGGTCGGCCATGGTTCGACGATTCTCCCCCGCCGGGCCGACGAGCGACCAACTGCGAGCACGGCGGATCGTCAGCGCCCAGCGGCGAACTCCCCGGCCCCGAGGTCGTCGGCGGCGGTGAACGACCGGATCGTCATGGCGTCGAGCAGGGCGCGACCCCGCTCGTTGCCGGGGTCGAAACTTGCAGCGACGACCATCCCGGCGCAGAGTTGCAGCATCGATGCCCGGTAGTCGTCTTCGATCGCGCCGAGTCCCACGTCGATCCCAGCATCGACCAGCCGCCCGTGATACCGGCGCAGCAGATCCCCTTCGTGGGCTCGACGGTCCTCGACGGTCAGGTTCTGTGCACAGGCATAGGCGACGTCGAACGCTCCGGCGTACCGAGCCATCATCTGCCAATCGATCAGGCACAGCCGGTCAGCGGCGTCGAACAGCAGGTTGTCGGCTCGCGGGTCGTAGTGGATCACCGTGGTCCGGTCCGCTGTGGCAGCCACTCGTTCGTCGAGGTAGTCCGCCCAGCGGGGCTGCAGCCGTTCCATGGCGGCGACCGCGGCGGACGGCACCCGACCATCGAAGGCGCCGCGGAACATCGGCAGCACCATTCCGATGTGATCGCCTGCGGCCCGGTAATGCGGCACGTTCATCGCTGGTACCCAGTCGAGCGCGCCGAGCGCAGAGGCGTTCCAGAACCGAGCATGCAAGCCGGCGAGCGCGTCCACGGTCCGTTCGGCATCGGCGAGGGCGACCCCGACCACCTGATCGGGGATCCGCGCGTCGGCAACCAGTTCGATCAGCAGAGCGAACGGGTCGCCATCCGGAGCAACCTCAGCGTGGAAGACGGCGGGCACCCGGACCGGGAGGCTGCCGGCCAGGTCCCGGTAGAAGCGAACCTCCCGCTTGTAGAACCCGTAGGTGCGCGACACCTCCCGCTGCACCTCGTGGGGCGAGACCAGCTTGAGCACGAAGGCCGTCGGCACCTCTGCCGGGCCGTCGTGCACGACATCGACCCGGAGCACCTTTGCCAGCACGCCTGCGCCTTCGCCGAGATCGGCGACGGTGCACGACTCGACCGGCACCCCGAGCACGCCCGCCAGCCATGCCGGGGACACCTCGTCGGCCGAGAGCGGGATGACGGCCACGAACGGACCTCAGGCCGGGACGCGCCGGTCGAGCACGCGGCGGGTGGCCTCGCCGAGGCGACGGCCGACCTCCACGGGTGCGAGCAGGTCGAGGTCGGCGTCGATCACCTCGACGCTGACCGGCGCCCGGTAGGGCAGCCGGGCGAGGAACCCGTCGAGGTCGAACTCGCCCTCGTCCGGCGCGCACCGGTAGTGCAGGCAGTCCTGGATGTAGTCGTCGAGCGTCGGCTGGACCGGGCCGTCGTCGAACTGGATGGTGGTCACCAACGCAGGGTCGAGCCCCTCGAGCGACGGCAGACCCCCGCCGCGGAACACGTGCCAGGAGTCGACGCACAGGCCGAAGCCGTCGGGGCTGCCGGCGGCTTCCCACCACCGCAACGCCGTGGGCGCGTCAGGCACGTCGGTCGGCGGGAGGAACTCGAAGGCAAGGCGCAGGCCCCGGGCCGTAGCGGCCGCACACAGCGCCGCGATGGCCGCTGCGCCCTCCTCGATCGTCATGCGACGCTCGAACGGCGCGATCGTCTGCACGTGCCGGGCGCCGTAGGACGCGGCGAGATCGAGCTGCTCGATGGACCACGGCACGTCGGCCAGGCGAGCCACCTCGACCTCGCGGATCGGCACACCGTGGTCCTCGGCGACGGTCTTGAACCACGCGTCGTCTCGCCCGGGATCGAGGCGGCGGAACGCGCCTGCGTTGAGACCGACGCCGTGGAAACCCCCGGCAGCGGCCGCAGCGCAGCGCTCCTCCCAACGGGCGTTGCGCAGGCTGAACCAGGCGAGGATGAGTTCGTTAGTGTCCCCCACGTTCGACAGTCTGCCAGGGAGAGAGAACGCACGATGGGTGATCGGTTCGCAGGCAAGGTCGGGGTGGTCACCGGGGCGGCCAGCGGCCTCGGGGAGGCCACCGCCCGGCTGATGGTCGCCGAGGGAGGCCGGGTCGTGGTGGCCGACATCCTCGACGAGCGCGGTGCCGCAGTGGCGGCGTCGCTCGGGGAGGACGCGGTGTTCGTGCACTGCGACGTCACCGACGAAGCGCAGGTCGCTGCCGCAATCGAAGCTGCGACGAGCACGTTCGGGCGCATCGACGGCGTGTTCGCCAACGCCGGCATCGTCGGCGCGGCCGGCCCGATCGCCGAGACCGACATGGCGAACTACGACCGCACCATGGCGGTGCTGCTGCGCGGGGTGTTCATGACCGTCAAGCACGCGGCTCGCGCGCTGATCGCCCAGGGCGAAGGCGGCGCGATCGTGTGCACCTCGTCGGTCGCCGGTGTGCAGGGCGGCCTCGGCCCGCACGTGTACACGGTGGCGAAGACGGGCGTGATCGGCCTCGCCCGGGGCGCGGGCGCAGAGCTGGCGCAGTACGGCATCCGGGTCAACGCCGTGGCCCCGGGTTCGATCCCGACCGGCATGACCGCCCACGTGATGACGGGCGACGCCGACGAGGTCGACAAGGCTGCGGCCGCGATGGCGAAGACCTCGCCACTGAAGCGGGCCCCGCACGCCAACGACATCGCCGAGGCCGTCCTCTACCTGATGAGCCAGGGCGGCTCGTACGTGAACGGGCAGTGCATCGTCGTCGACGCCGGTGTCACCTCCGGCTCGGCGATGGCCCCCCGGTGGCGAGGCTCGGAGATGGTGGTCGCCCGGCCCGTGTGATCAGGACTCGAGCGCCTCGAAGACCGTCGTTCTGATCGCGTCGGAACGCAGGAACGAACCGTCATCGGCCAGCGGGCCCAGGACCCGCCGAGCCGTGGCGTCGTCTACGCGGTCCATGCGGACGATGCCGGCGAGTTCGGCGTCGCGCTCTTCGGGGGTGAGGTCGCTCTCCCTCAGCGCCTCGACGACCGCATCGGCGAGCTCGGGGATGCCCATCACCTGCGCGACGGCAGCGTTCAGTTCGCGGACCACGGCGAACAGGTCACCGAGCGAGGTGAAATCGGCCGCGACGATGTTGGGCACGAGCCGACGCGTCTGCACGCACTCCTCGAGGCGAGCCCCGAGCACCGCGCGGGTGTTCACCTTGCGACCCTCGTCCGGGCTCGGGGGACCCGACGGTCGGAGCCAGTGGTTGACCAGGAACAGCGGCGCCGCCACCCCGCCCCGATTGGGCGCACAGCTGAAATCCTTGGGGGTCGGGAAGGTGTAGGGCGTCTCCTGGAACTGCTCGAAGGCGCCGAGCAGCCAGGGCAAGGCACCGGCGTGCTTCTCGCTCGTGACGATGACGCGGGCGTCGGCGTCGATCAGCTCGGCCAGGGTGCGGTCGGCGAGGGGCCGCGTCCCGGTGAGGGACACGCCCGGCTCGTAGACCATCGGCAACAACCCGGACTCGGCGAGGATCCGCTCGGTGTCCTCCGGCAGGACGTAGTCCTCGAACATCAGATGGATCACCTCGCTCTGGTTCTGCTCGAGGAACCGGCGGACCTTCACCAGCTCGTCCACTGCGCTCATCGCCCCGAGCTCGCAGGCGACGTGGCAGAAATAGACCTCGCGGGCGTCGGGGCGGGCCGTGCCGGTCACCCCACCGAGCCGGTCGAGTGCGGCGAGACCGTCGGCCCCGAGTTGCTCGCGCAGTGCGTCGGGATCGACGGCGCCGAGGAAGTTGGTTCGCACCAACGGCCGGCCGGCGAGCTGGCCGTCCTCGTAGCCGTAGTAGGTGTCGACGAGCAGCGCCCGTACACCGGCGCGCAGCTGGTCGGTGATCGACTCCGTGTGCTCCGCGAACAGGAACCCGGCCGGGGTGTTGGACATCGCGTTGTGGCTGCCGGGGACCGCGATCGTCCGCAGCGGCATGAAGCAGAGCTCGAGGCTGCCGTTGCAGGCCAGCGGGTTCTTCGGCACCGGGTCGCCGCGGCTCAGCAACGATGCGACGGCGATGGAGGAGCCGCCGACCACCAGCACGATGGACGTGACGACAGCACCTGCCGCCAGCGCGAACGATCGGGCCTGGCGGACGACGGGCCGCTCGACGGCGACCGCCACGGCGCCGAACAGGCCGAGCGCATGGGCGGCGCCGACGGCAGCCAGGTAGATCAGCACGAGACCTGCGAGCGCACCGAGCCACTCGATCGTGCCCATCGGGTCGCGGGCCAGCGCCAGGCCGAGGCCGGCGACGAAGGCCCAGCCGGCGACGCGCCAGAACGTGCGCCGGGCGCGCGCGTCCATCCACGCCCGCACTGCGGCGACGCGCTCGGCGATGGTGGCCGGGCCCCGGCTGACCGCAACGGCAACGACCACCAACCCGAACACCACCCAGAACGACCCGACGGCGTCGAGCGGTGCCGTGAAAGCCGCCACGGCCGACGCCACGGCCACGCGGCTGGCCTCCGGCGCCCGTAGCGCCGCCGCCTCGGGCCCGGGGACCGTCAGCGCGAGCACGAGTGCGCCGGTGACGGCGATGCCGAGTCCGACGGTCCGCAGGGCCCGGCGACGGTCGGCGGCGGCGACCACGGCGAGGACTGCGACGCCGAGTGCCGCTGCGAGCGTGAAGGTCCACAGATCGTCGAGCAGCGTGACAGTGGTGAACGCAAGGTCGGCGCCTCGGTTCTGGGTGAAGCTCAACGGGACCTTGAGTGCACTCTCGGGGATGCGTGCTGCGATCTCGGGGTTGATCGCCCGCAGCCCCTCCTGCACGGCGACGAGCGCCGCGGACACGTCGAGTTCCGACCGGGACGTCGAGCGGATCCGCAGGACGTTTCGGGCGAGTTGCACGCCGGCGTTGCGGACCTCGCTGCGCACGAGATCGGTGTCGAGCGCCGCAGTCAGGACTTGGACCACCAGGGGCTTGGCCGCCGTGAACACCTGACCGACCGGGGCGAGACGGTTGGCCACCTCCTCGGCGATCGCCCGGCGCACCTCGGGCCGGTCGAGCGCGGCGACGACCCGGTCGCCGAACCCCTCCGGGTCGGTGAGCGATCGCGACGCCCACCAGCCGAGGCTGCTCACGAACAGCAGCATCGAGCACAGCACCACCAGGGCGCGCACCGGCCAGGGTCCGAACCGAGTCGGTGTCCGCACGCTCAGTCCCAGCGGACCGAGAGGCGTCGGCGCCCCCAGAGCAGGAACGGTTCGATCCGCTCCGTCGGTCCGTCGAGCCGCAGCGTCGGGAACCGCCGGGCCAGGGCCGGCAGCAGGATCGCGGCCTCGAGGCGGCTCAACGGTGCGCCAGGGCAGGCGTGCACCCCGAGCCCGAAAGCGAGGTGCGTCTTGCGCAGCTCGAACGCGTCGCGGTCGAGGCGGAACTCGTCGGGATCCTCGAACGCCTCCGGGTCGCGGTTGGCGGCGGCGTACAGCATCATCACCTTGGCCCGCTCGGGGACCTCGACGCCGCGCTTGTCCACCGGGCACGTCGTGGTCCGGAACAGCCCGAGCACCGGCGGGTCGAAGCGCAGGCTCTCCTCGATCACCGCCTCGACGAGACCGTCGGGATCGGCGCAGAACTGGGCCCAGCGCTCGGGCACCTCGAGCAGGCGCCACACGGCGTTGACCACGAGCGACGTGGTCGTCTCGTTGCCGCCGACGAGCAGTTGCCCGAGCATCACCAACAGCTCGTCGTCGGTGATCGGTCGCGGTGCCTCCAGCGCGTTGCGCACCAAGGTGGACACCAGGTCATCCGGCAGCGGTGCGTCGGCAGCGATCAACTCGCGCCGGCGGGTGACCTCGGCCTGGAAGTACGCGTTGAGTGCCACCCGGGCCCGGTCGGACCGCTCCCGGTTCGGCCCGAGGCCGGACACCTGGTCGTCGCTCCACTGTTTGAACTGCTCACGCTGGTCCTCGGGCACCCCGAGGATGCGGGCGATGATGATCACCGGAAGCGGGAAGCCCACGTCGTCGTGCAGCTCGGCCCGCCGGTCAGGGTGTGCTGCCATGGCGTCGAGCAGGTCGGTGGTGACCTCGCGCACGTCGTTTGCCCAACCGTTGACGGCCTTGGGGGCGAACGCCTGGGCGATCAGCCGCCGGAACATCGTGTGCTCCGGGGGGTCCTGGAACATCGCTCCCTGGTTCGTGTAGTGGGGCCCCTGGCCGTACTTCGACGAGTACGTGGCAACGTCGATGAGCCCGTCGCGCACGTCGGCGTACCGGGTGTAGCTGAAGAAGTCGAGGCCGTACCCGGCGAAGTGGTGCACGGGGCACTCGCGCAGCAGTGCGCCGTACGCGGGCGCAGGATCGTCGAAGACCGGGGGTACGAACGGGTCGTACTCCGTCACGCCGGCCGCCTAGGCCCGCAACGACGTGGGCCAGGCGACCGGACACTGCCGGGGGCCGCGCACCTGACCGCCCGCCCAGGTGACCTCGGCGCCCTCGACCAACGCGAACTCGGGGATGCGGGCCAGCCACTCCTCGATCGCCACCCGCAGTTCCATGCGAGCCAGGTTCGAGCCGGCGCACCGATGGATACCGGCACCGAAGGCCACGTGACGGTTGTGCTGGCGGTCGATGACCACCTCGTCGGGATGCTCGAACACCTCGGGGTCGCGGTTGGCCGCCGGGAAGTTGAGGATGATCCGGTCGCCTTCACCGATGTGCACCCCGGCGAAATCGATGTCGGCGTTGGCGACCCGGGCCATCGTGACCGGCGAGTAGGCCCGCAGCAGCTCCTCCACCGCGGTGGGGATGAGCTCGGGCTCGGCGACGAGACGACGGCGATCCTCGGGGTGGGTGGCCAGGTGCCACAGCGACGACCCGATGGAGGACCACGTGGTGTCGATGCCGGCGACGACGAGCAGGAAGCACGTGCCGATGATGTGCGCGGGCGACACCGGCTCGCCGTCGACCTCGGCCGCCATGAGCTGGCTGATGAGGTCGTCGGTGGGCTCGGCGCGACGCTTCTCGATCTGACCGATGAGGAACTCGATCAGGCCCCGGCGAGCGGCCAGCCGGACGTCGACATCCGTGGCCCCGAGCTCGAGGATGCCGCGCACCCAGCCGACGAAGGTGTCGGCCATGTCGAGCGGGACACCGAGCATCTGGCCGATGATCCGCACCGGGATCTGCTGGGCGTAATCGCTGGCGGCGTCAGCCTGACCGCGTTCGATGAAGCCGTTCACCAGGCGTCGGCACAGATCGCGGGTGATCGGCTCGTACGTGTCGACCATGCGCGGCGAGAACGCCGGAAGGATGAGGCGGCGGGCCCAGGTGTGTTCGGGCGGGTCCGACGTGATTGGAGGCGCACCCACCTGGTTGTAGGCCCCGCTTGGGTCGTCGACCGGCGGGAACACCGTCACCGACCGGGACGAGAACGCCTCGGGCGCGCGAGCGAAGGCGCACACGTCCTCGTAGCGGGTGGGCAGCCAGGACCCTCCCATGCGGTCGGTGTGGGCGACCGGGCAACGGCCACGCAGGTCGTCCCAGATCGGGTACGGGTCGACCACGTACTGGTGGGCGAACAAATCGTAATCGGTCGCCCAGTCCTTCACCGGTTCCGTCGCCGTCATCGTCGGTCCTCCATTGCGTCGTTCCCATCTTCTCGCATCGCCCGACGATCCCGGGCAGCGCAGCACCGGTCAGTGGCTGTGGCCGCAGCCGCCACCGTGGCTGCTCACGGCTCCGAGCGGTCCGTTCCCCTCGATCCCGGCGAACGGCCCGCACGGATGGTCGATCAACCAGACGTGCAGCATCGGCGCCGTGGCGGCGAAGGTGCCCCGCGGGAAACAGCTGCCGTTGCGCAGCACGCCGACGACCCGACCGTTGGCGTCCCAGCACAGGTTCTGGTGGTCGTGCCACAGCGTCAGTGGGCCACCCACCTCGGGCACATCGGCCATGGTCTTGCCGTTCTCGAGGATGTACATGCCCGACACGAGCGTCTTGGTCCGGTCCGCCTCCATCCGGAACACGATCGACTCGATGCGCTCCGGATCGAGTTCACGCCCATCGCTCAGGTAGCCCCGGTTGACGAAGTGCTCGAAGCCCGTCGCGGCGTCACCGATCGATCGGTAGCCGGCTGCTTCGACGTCGGCCGTCGTCTTGAACCGGGCGAGCGCTGCGGTCGTGGTCTCGACCAGGGCTGCCGCCCGGGCGAGTTCCCGGCGGGTCGGTGGGCGACTCGGCGCCACCTCGTGGTTGCCCGCTGCGCTCGCCCCGCCTGCGGTCGTGTGCGGGGTCGTGTGGTCGGCCGCATGATCATCGGCATGGTCTGCACCGCTGTGCTCATGGGTCATCGCCGATGCCGGGAGGGCGAGCGCAAGCGCGCCGAACGCAGCGAGCGGAACCATCGGACGGAT
>JBEIFW010000019.1:0-28939 GCA_040382215.1 Acidimicrobiales bacterium | reverse complement strand
GTCGCTGAACCAGGCGCTGATCGACTTCGAAGTCGCGAACGCGCGTGTGCTCGACCTCACACGGCGGCTCACCTCGCTCAACGAGGAACTGCGCCACAGCCGCACGCACGCCGAGCAATTGCGGATCGCCCTCGACCACGTGCGGAGCGAGAACACCGAGCTGCGCAGCCAGCTCGACAGCATCCGCTCCTCCATGGCCTTTCGCGTCGTGCGCGTCGCCGGGGTGATCGCCCGACGGGTCCGAGCGCGGTGAAACCGAAAGTCCTGCTCGCCGTCACGGTCTACAACGGCCGGAGCTTCGTCGGACGAGCCCTGGAATCGGCACGGCGGGTCTCCACGGCTACCGCCGACGTCGACGTGCTTGCGCTCGACGACTGCAGTCCGGAGCCCGGCTTCAGCGAGTGGTTGGCCGGCGTGTGCCGTGGGCTCGGCGTGCTGCACTACCGGTCACCGCGCAATCTCGGCATCGTCCGCAACGTCAACCTGGGACTGCTCTACGCCCTCGAGGAGGGCTACGACCACGTCATCATCGCCAACTCCGACGTGATCTTCCCCGCAAACCTCGTCGACGAGATGCTGCGGGCGCTTGCCACCGACGACCGCATCGGTTCGGTCACCGCATGGTCGAACAACGTGTCGGTGTACTCGTTGCCGAACATCGACCCCGACTCGTACCTCGCCGACCAGAACGTCGTCGACTGGGTCAGCGCCACGCTGGCCGGGTGGTACTCCGGCACGGCGATCGACATCCCGGCCGGGATCTCGTTCGCGATCCTCATCCCCACGGCCGTGCTGCAGCGCGTCGGGGTGATGGACACGATCTACGGACGGGGCTACTGCGAGGAGACCGACTGGAGCCTGCGCAGCCTGGCCGCCGGATACCGCATCACCCTGGCCCCGGCCGTGTTCGTGTATCACGCCGGGCGTGGTTCCACCCTGGCCGCCGGTCTCGTGGCCGGTGGGCACTCGACCGTGCCCGAGAACGAAGCGGTCATCGACCTGCGGTATCCGCTGTTCCGCTCGCAGGTGGGTGCCTTCGTGGCCTCGGGGGTGCTCGACGAGGCTCATCAGGGCGCATCACGCGCCATCGTGAAGGCCGGCGGTCGCCAGTACGGCTACGACGTGGAGGTGGGCTGGCTGGAGTCCGCCGCGCACAGCCCCCGGGTCCAGTGCCTCGTGGCGCCCGACGCCCGACCGATCGTACGCGCCTCGTTCCTCGGATTCTCCTGGACGCTCGGCGACGTCGGGCTCGATATCGCCGAGGTGCTCCACGAGGAGTTCGGTGGGCCACCGACAGCGGTCAACCTGCTCGAACGCAACACGGTCGCGGACCGCGTTGCCGGGGGCTTCGGACACGAACGCGTCCGGCGTCGACGCAACTATCCGACCCGTGTCTAGCCAGACTGCGGCCCGACCGGGCTGGCTCCCCGGGATCGAGATGCTCCGCGGCATTGCGGCATTCACCGTGCTCGTGCACCACTGCTGGTCGCTCTCGCACCAGCCACGCTTCCCGGGCTACTGGCTGATCGAAGGGTTCGGCGCCTACGGCGTCAACCTGTTCTTCCTGCTCTCGGGATTCCTGCTGGCCGATTACTTCTGGAAGCCGGCCGCCGAGCGACCCCTGTCGGTGTTCTACGTACGGCGGTTCTTCCGCATCGTCCCCGCCTACTACCTGAATCTGATCCTATTGATGCTGTTCTTTGCGCCGGCCGGGTCGCTGTGGACACGCCAGGGTCTTGAGCAACTGCTGTCCAACCTGACGTTCGCCCACTATCTCCGTCCTGAGACGTCAAGCAGTTTCGGCATCAACGGGGCTCTGTGGACACTCACCATCGAGATGGTCCTCTACCTGGCCATGCCGGCCATGGCCCTGCTGTTCGCCAAGGCCCCAAGACTCGCGTTCGTCGTCCTGCTGGCGATAGGCGTCGGCTGGAGGTTGTGGATCGGTCTCGCCGGCGACGGTCTCACAACCTTGTACTTCGGTGAAGACCGCATCATCAACGAGGCAGTGGCCCGCCTGTTCATCGCTCAGCAGTTCGTCGGCTACGTCACGATCTTCGGTCTCGGGATCGGCCTCAAGTGGCTGCTCGCGAGCGGCAGGCTCGACCGGATGATGACGCGCCTGCCACGCCCGACGATCCCGGTCCTGCTCGGTCTCCTCGTGCCCCCGGCGCTGTTCCTCGTCTTCGTCGAACGCTCGTCCTTCTATACGCACTGGATCTGGTTCTCGTCGTTCCACTCCGTAATGGCGGCGCTGTTCGTCCCTGCGCTGATCGTCGCCGCCGTGCCACGCCGGAAGAACCTCGCGAACCCGGTCGACCGCGTCGGGGTGTGGGTCGGGGAGCGAAGCTACGGGTTGTACCTGTGGCACTTCCCCATCGTGCTGGCCATCTACGGCCGTGGGCCGTTGGTCAACGCACCGGACACGTCGATGATCGGCCTGAAGCTGGCTGTGATCGTGGCGTTGTCACTGTTGTTCGCCCACGTCAGTTACGTCTGTGTCGAGCGCCCGGCCCAGGAAGCAGCCCGGCGATTGACCCGACGCATCCTCGCCCGCAAGAACTCCCGGAGCGCACCACATGTGGACCCCTCGGTTCCTTTCCCGGTCGGCTGACGCGCCGACGGCGGTTGTTGCGCCGAGCATTCCTCCGGCCCTCGCCGGCGACGAGTTCGAGTGCCTCGATACCGATGTGGGGCCGATGTGGTTTCGAAAGAGCGACGACGTGATCCGACCTCACGTACGGTCGACCGGCACATGGGAGTCCGAGGAGGGTCAGCTCCTCCGATCGCTGATCCGGCCCGGCTGCCGTTTCCTCGACGTCGGCGCCAACATCGGGTACTTCAGCCTGCTGGCTGCCTCAGCAGCCCCGCATGTCACGGTCGACGCAGTCGAGCCGCTGCCTGCGAACCTGGAACTGCTGCGGTTCAACCTCTGGTACCGCGGGGTGACCGCCCGGATCTGGCCCCTGGCGCTTTCTGACGGCGGGCGTGGCGCCGTGCTGTCCACCTCGACCACGAATCCGGGCGACACGCGCAGCCGCATGGACCGCCTGGTCGGCACCACGAGTTCACTTGTTGCGCCGGCAGCGAGTGCCGACGAGCTCTTCTCGGACCGGTCGTTCGACGTGGTGAAGATCGACGTCCAAGGCAGCGAGCCCGAGGTGCTACGGGGGATGACCGAGATCATTGCGCGTTCACCCGGAATCGTCATCGTCGCCGAGTTCTGGCCGCAAGCCCTGACCGAACGAGGCCGGCACCCGCTCGACGTACTCGACGGCTATCGGCGCGCCGGGTTCGAGATCGTGACCCAGGTGGGCAACGACCTAGCAATGCTGGACGACAACGCCGTTATCGCCACCACGACGTCGGCCGGCCCCTACGGCCAGGTCAACCTGGTGCTGCGTCAGCGCTGACGCCAACGCCGTATACGCGCCGCCACCCGCTGCTGCATCGAACGCTCTGCAGCGCGGGCCGCGTGTTCGGCTCGTTGACGCAGCGCTTCGTTCTCGGCGCGCAGCGCTTCGTTCTCGGCGCGCAGCTGATTCAGCACGAGCAGGTGGTCGTAGGTCTCGAAGTCGTCGAGCGAGCAGGCCGGGTACGACATCGGACCGGAGAGCTCGTCCCAGTGCTCCTCGGCGACGAAGAAATGGTTCAGCCCGTCGAACAGCGAGCGGCGGTAGCCGGCGCCCGTCAACAGCGGAATCCACACCTCGGCCGCTGCAGTTGCGCCCTCGGCGAGCACGACTCGCGGGCGGTGCTGCGTGAGGTCGAGGGAACGAAGCACCGCTTCCTCGTGGCCCTCCGCGTCGATCTTCAAGAAGTCGACGTCGCCGGTGATGTGTTCGGCGTACAGCTGGTCGAGACGGATCACCGGGATCACGTGCTCGACGACGTTGTATCCGTCGCGGCGGTACATCTCGGCGAACTCCACCGAGAAGGTCGACCGCTGCTGGTCGTCGACCACATCGTAGAAGACCATCTCACCAGCAACGTCCGAGATGCCCACGGCAAGGTTCACGTCACGAGGCCGATCCTCGACGAACAACGGCATCATCGACGCGATCGGCTCGATGTTCACGCCCCGCCAGCCTGCGTCGTAGAAGATCTTGGTGACGCTGCTCCCCACCGGATGATGAGCTCCGACATCGATGTAGGTCCCCGTGGCCAGCCCCCCGAGCGCACGCCACAGCACGATGTCCTCGCCCTGCTGGGCGTACGAGATTTTCGAGGCCATCGGCACGCCGCTCCCTGTCGTCTTCCACCGATCGGTTCGCGTCGGCGCGCGCGATTGCGCACAGGGCGACGATCGGGAGACAGACTGCCACGATCAGGGTCATCGGCGACCGCACCCTGCCTTCACAGCGACAACTCGCTGCTCCAGACTGGGCAGCATGGCGGAGCGGCCCCGGATCGACGCCCTCGACGGGCTCCGAGCGCTTGCGGTTCTCGCAGTGCTCGCCTATCACCTCGACAACGACGGCCTGCCGGGCGGCTTCCTCGGGGTGTCGACCTTCTTCACCCTGTCGGGGTTCCTCATCACGACGCTGATGTTCGGAGAGTTGCGCCGCACGGGGCGAATCGACCTGAAGGCGTTCTGGATCCGGCGCGTACGGCGCCTGCTTCCTGCCTCGTTGGCAACCATGGCGGCCGTCGTGGCCCTCGGCGCGGCGGGGATCTGGACTGAGGCCCAGACGAGCGGGCTACGCCTCGACGTAACGGCGGCTCTCACGTACCTGGCCAACTGGCGGTTCGCGCTCGGCGGCGGGGGTGGCTACGTCGAGCAGATGGCGGCACCGTCACCCCTGCTCCACTTCTGGTCGCTGTCGATCGAAGAGCAGTTCTACGTCGTGTTCCCCCTGTGCGCCTGGGCACTCCTACGTCGCCGAGCCCTCATGATCACGGTCGTGGGCGCGGCCGTTGGCGTGTCGGTTGCGCTTCCCGTCGTGGCCGGATGGTCGATCGATCGCACGTACCTGGGCACCGATACGAGGGCCGCGGAACTGCTCATCGGTGTCCTCCTCGCACTCGTGTGCCATGCGACCGGCCTGGCGGGCCCGAGCCGGGGACGCCGGACGCTCGCAACGCTTGCGCCGCTCTGCCTGATCAGCCAGGCGGCGGCCTGGCTCCTGCTCGACGACACCGGGAACTGGCTCGTCTACGGCGGGCTGTCCGCATACGCCGCGGGGACCTGCATCGTGATCCTCGGGTCGCTCGTCCCCGGTCCGTTGCGCTCCGCACTCGCCTGGCGCCCGCTGGTGTGGATCGGACGGATCAGCTACGGGCTTTACCTCTACCACTGGCCGATCATCTTGCTCGTCACCGCCGAGCGCACCGGTCTCCCCGCCGTACCGCTTGCGTTCCTGCAGGTCGCCCTCAGCGTCGGACTGGCCGCAGTGTCGTTCTGGTTCCTCGAGGAGCCGATCAGGACCGGCCGCATCATCCGCCCACGGCGCTCGGCGCCGGCGATCGGATTCATGGCCTGCGGGGTCGTTGGCGCCGGTGCGCTCTTGCTGCCGTCGCTGCCCGCCGTCGATGTCGCCGGCATGAAGGGGGGCGACGTCCAGCCGGCGTCCGCTCCGGAACCGCCTGCGCCGGCCCTGCGTTGGCGGGTGGCGATCGCCACCGATCGCCACTGGCGGCACCTCGTTGACGGACTGCTCACCGTGGAGCGCAACCAGTGGGACGTCGTCGCCGTGCTGCCGCTCGATTGCCTGCCGGGCGCGCTCGACTGCGGGTACGGGGCCTGGGCGGAGGAACTGGAACGGGCCAGACCGGACGCCGTCGTCGCCGTGACCGACATCGTCGACTACCGAGCTGCGCTGGCCGAGCACCAGCCTGGTGCGTCGCTGCTCGATGGCGGCGCCATCGACTGGGCCGTCGGACACTTCGGGTCCGCGCTCGCCACCGCAGCGACGCCGGGCCGGGCGGTGATGTGGGTGACGCCACCGACCGACGCCACAGGCGACCGCGCACCGCTCGCGGACGCCGTCTGGAGTTTCGAGCGCAGGCTTACTGCCCGCTGGCCCCGGGTCGTACGCGAGAACATCGTCGAGCCGAGCGCCACTGCGCTTGCGGCGACGATCGACATCCACGCACTAGCGGCCACGGACACCGCCGAGACCCGGATCATGGTGGTGGGCGACTCCGTCGCCGCAGGGCTCGCCGAAGGCCTCTCGACATGGGGGGTGAACCGGCGGATCGCCGCCTGGAACAACTCCAAAGGTGGCTGCGGAGTGCTGACGGACTGGCCGCGGATCGCTCTGGACGGCAGCGAGTTCGACGAAAGTCAGTGTGCGCCGTGGCGGCGGTCCTGGGCGGGGGCTGCGGCGAGTTGGCGTGCGCAGGTGATCGTCGTCCTCGTCGCCGTCTGGGACCTCGCCGACCGCCGAATCGCCGGGGAGGTCCGTCGTCCCGGTGATCCGGTGTTCGACGACGCCTGGATGGCTGGCTACCGGGAGCTGGCCGATCAGGCACGGACTGGTGGGGTGTCGCTGGTGCTGGCCACGCCACCCTGCGTCGGCTACGGCGGGGCGCGCGTCCCCGGTGGTGCAGCGGAGGGCCATCCGCTGTTCTCCGGTGAGCGTCAACGGTACGCCCGCGACGTCCTGCTCCCTCGTCTACAGCGCTACGACAGCTCCGTTCGCGTCTACGACTTCTCGGCCGCCGTCTGCGCTGCGGACGGAGCGTTCGTCGAGCGACGCCTCCCCGATGGTGCCCTCGTACGGCCCGACGGCCTGCACCTGAGCACGAGCGGTGCCCGCGCTTGGGCGACCGACCACGGCGCCAGGCTGCTCGAACTGGTCACGCCCCGCACCAACGGGTAGCCACCCTGGACGGGATCGTGCCGTACCCACCGGCCGACGGCCGGCCCCACCGGCACCTGCCCAGTCTGCGCCCCTATACCTTCCCCGCATCGCTCGGGCCTCGACACCGTCTCGCGCTAGCGCACAGCGTTCGGCCGCATGCTTCGTCGTGGCCGGAGCGCTCGTCGGTCTGCTGAACGCGCTCGCCCACCGACTGGTCGCCCATCGACTCGACGCCGACGCCTACGGCGCACTGGCCACGCTGCTGGCCGGGCTCACGGCCGTCGGCGTCGTCCTCGGCGGCGTCCAGATCGCCCTGGCCCGAGCGGTGAGCCTGCGGGGCACGACGCCCGGCCGCGCCCTGGTCCTGCGGCGGTGGGGGCCACCTACGCTGCTCATCGGCGGGGTCCTCGCCGCCGCCGTCGCCGCCGGCGGCGCACTCAGCAGCCCGGTGGGGAGCCGCGCCACCCTGGGCGTCCTCCTCGGGGGCTGCGCCCTGCTCGCGGTGCTCGCCGTCGTACCCCTCGCAGTGCTCCTGGGCGAGGGGCGCCTGGGGCGCCTCAGCGCCGTGCTGGTCGCCGGCTCCACCGCCAAGCTGCTCGTCGCCCTCACCTCGCTGTCCGAGGGACTGTTCGGCAGCGTGGCCGCGCTCGCCGTCGGTGAGGCGGTGACCCTTGTCGTCGCCGTCGCCGCCCTCCCTACGGGCGACGACGACGGCGAGCCGCTGCGGGTGTCGCTCGGCGCGCTCGGCCTGGCCGTCGCCGGCGTCGGCGGACTGTGGCTCGTCGGCGGCCTCGACGCGGCCGCCGCCCGTGTCCTGCTCGATCCCCTCGCCGCCGACGCGTACGCCGCCGCCTCTGCACTGGCTCGGGCCGGGTTCTTCGTCCCGGCCGCCATCGCCGTCGTCACGTTCTCCCGCATGCTCGGCGCGCGGCCGCGTTCGGTCGAGCAACGGCGCACCCTTCGCGTCGGGCTCGTCGCCACCGGCGCGCTCGCCGTCGCAGCCGCCGGTGCCGTCCTGGTTTCACCCGGCGCACTGGCACGGGCGCTCACGGGCGACAACGTCATCGACCTGACCGCGCTGCGGCTCCTTGCGGTCGCCTGGGCCCTGCTGGCCCCGGCCCACCTGCTCGTGCTGTTCCTCGTGGCCTCCTCGAGCCGGCTCGCCCTGCTGCCGTGGGCCGCCCTTCCCGTCGCCGCCCTCGGGGCCGTCGTCGCGCCTCACACGCCGAGCGGGCTCGCACTCGTCGTCTTCCTCGCTGCCGTCGTCGTCCTCGCAGCCCTTGCCGCACCGGCGCTCCTGCGCACGCGCCCGGTCACGCGCGCCGTCCCCGTCGGACCGCCTACCCCGATCGGCCCGCCCCGGCAGAGTCGTTGTGACGTCGCGATCGTCGTCCCCTACTTCAACCCGGGTCAGACGGTCGCCACCACCCTGCGTCGGCTCGACGCCGTGCTCGCCGGTACCGGCCGACGGTACGAGATCATCGCGGTCGCCGACGGGTGCACCGATGGCAGCCCCGAACTCGTCGATCGGATGGGCCTCCCCACCGTGCGCACCCTGCGGCTGCCCGTCAACCGCGGCAAGGGAGCGGCCGTGCGCGCCGGGCTCGCTGCCAGCGGGGCGTCGCTCGCGGGCTATCTCGACGCCGACGGCGATATCGACCCGGCCCTCGTGCCCCGGCTCATCGCTGCGATCGAGGCGAGCGGCGCGGACGTCGCGCTCGGCTCCAAACGGCATCCCGACTCGGTCGTGCACATCGCCACCGTGCGTCGGTTCTGGTCCTGGGGGTACCAGCGCCTCGTGCGACTGCTGTTCCGGCTCGACGTCGGCGACACCCAGACCGGCATCAAGTTGATGCGGGGCGAGGTGGTCGACGATCTCCTCGGTTCGATGGTGGAGGATCGCTTCGCGTTCGACCTCGAACTGTTCGTGCTCGCTCGCGCCCGCGGCCACACCGCATGGGTGGAAGTCCCCGTCACCCTCGGCCACAAGGAGCGCAGCACCGTGTCGTGGCGAGCCGTCGTACGAACGCTCGGCGACACCCTGCGGATCTTCGGTCGACTGACGATCGCGCTCGGCTACGACTTGACCGCCGACCCGAGGCTCGTGACCGGCTCCCCTGCGCTCGGCGATCTCGAGCCCGCGGCCGGGCGGTCCGCCTCAACCCTGCGCTCTGGAGCGACCCGATGACGACGCCGCCCGCCCTCTCGGTCGTGATCCCGGCCTACAACGCAGCGGCGTGGCTGCCCCGCACTCTCGAGGCGCTCCGTCGGGCCATCGCCTGGCCGAGTGGCCCGACGTCGAGATCGTCGTCGTGGACGACGGTTCCACCGACGACACCGCCACCGTCCTGGCCGCCGACACCGGCATCCCGGCCATCTCGGTCGTCTCCCAACCCAACGCCGGCCGGTTCCTGGCCCGCCGGGCCGGATTGCGCGCCGCCTGCGGCGAGCTTGTCCTGCTGCTCGATTCGCGGGTGTTTCCCCACGAGTCGTCACTCGGCTTCATCCGTGAACGGCTCGCTACCCACCCCGACCAGACGGTGTGGAACGGCGATGTCGTCATCGACACCGCCCGCAATCCCTACGCCGGGTTCTGGGCGGCACTCGTCAAGATCGCCTGGCGCCGATGGTTCGCCGACCGCACCGAGGCTGCGTACGGCCTCGTCGACTTCGACCACTACCCGAAGGGCACGACGTTCTTCCTCGCGCCCCGCTCGTTGCTCCTCCGCCTCGTCGAGGAGTTCGTGCCGAGCCACGACGATCTCGCACTCGTGAGCGATGACACCCACCTGCTGCGGAGCCTCGCCACCGAGCACCCGATCCGCCTGGCGAACGGCTTTTGCTGCACCTACCACGGGCGAGAGGACCTAGGCGGTTTCCTTCGCCAGGCGTACTACCGAGGCACCACCTTCGTCGACGGACATCTGCGTCGCGGGAGTCGGTTCCTCGCCCCGTTCCTCCTCCTCGCCACCGCATCACCGGTCCTTGCGGTGATTACGGCTCGGCGTCCGACGGTCGCCGCAGTCGGGTTGGTCGCTGCGGCGGGTACCCTCGGCACGACCGCCCGTCGTTGTGGCGCCAGCACCCACGAGGCGGGATCCCTCGCCGCACTCGCCCCGGTCTTCGGGGTGGTCTACGCCGGGGGGATCGGTCGAGGAATCGTGCTTCGGGCCCGCTCGGCGCGACGCCGGCGCACGGCTCAGACCGAGGTCTTCACGGGACAAAAACCGTTTGCCTCCAACCACGACACGATCACGTCGCTCGGCGATACCGACCGCACGAGCGCAGGACGTCGGTAGCGAGCGGGCTCGTCGAGGAACGCCCTCAACGCACCCTCGTCGAAGCCCGACACCACGACGTTGGCGCCGAGACCTTCGACGCTCTCGGTCGTACGTCGATGGACGCAGCACGGCACTCCGAGTTCGGCCGCTTCCACCTGCAGTCCACCGGAGTCGGTCACCACGAACTCGCTCCGACGCACCAGGGCCAGGAACGTGGCATATCCCTGCTTGGGTAGTCGGAGCAGGGGTGCCACCAGCGGATCGAGACCGAGTCGCGTCAAGCGAGCGCAGGTGACCGGGTGATCGACGAACAGCAGCGGGAGCGCGTCCGAACGGCGGGCGTACGCCGCGAGTTCGGTCAGCGTGCGCTCCAATTCGTTCGGGTTCGCGTACAACTCGCTGCGGTGCAACGAGACCAGGCCGAACCGGTCAGGAATCCCGGCCGGGAGCGCGCCGGTGACCATCGACCGGAGGTGCAACGCGTCGACCACGGTGTTGGCGCCGGTGTCCACCACGACACCTCGGGCCCTGCGCAGATTGGCGACGGCGGGCGGGCCGGAGGCGAAGTGAACGTCGGCGAGGCGGGCGACGGCGCGCCGGTCGAGTTCCTCGGGAAACGGGTTCCGCCAGTCACCGCTGCGCATCCCGGCCTCGACGTGGACGACGGTGGCGCCGAGCCACCGGCCGAGCACGGCCCCGAACACGGTTGTCATCGTGTCGCCGTGGACGACGACGAGCGGCGGTCGCCCGTCGGCGTACAGGTCTGTGCGCAACGAGCTTCGATCCGTCACGACGCGACGCGCCATTCTCGCTGCCCAGCGGGTCACTTCCCCCGCACTGCGCAAAGACCGGCCTTCCCAGCCGGAGCCGAGCCAACGATCCGGGTGGCGCAGACCGAGGGCGTCGGTCGCCGACGGCAACTCGTCGAGTTGCTGGCCGGTGCACCACCACCGATAGCCGACCCTGCGATCATCGAGTCGTTCGGCGATCGGCGCCAGCTTGATCAACTCCGCAGTGGTTCCGAACACGAACGAGATCACACACGGTTCATCGGTCGTGCCGGTCGCAGGCTGAGCGACACCGCCGCCGAAACCCGGCCCATACCGTTCACGCACCGATGCTGGTGCGAGAACGTCCTGTCGGAGCCGTGTACCGCGCTCCGTCGCTGCTCCGTGGCAGCGGGCTGCTGCTGCTGGCATCCCTCGCCACGACCGCCACGAACTACGGGTTCCAGATCGTGTTGGGTCGCAGCATGGGACCCGACGAGTTCGGACGCTGGTCGGCCGCGTTCAGCCTCGTAGCGCTGACCGGCATGGTCGGCGTCGCCCTCCAGACAGCGGTCGCCCGGACCGAGGCCACCCGCCCCGTGGCCGCCCTGCCCGTCCGGCCGTTCACGCAGGTGGTCCGCGACCCGGTGCTGGCTCGGGTTCTGTGCGCCTCCTGCGCGCTCGCCACCATGATCCTCGTCACCGGTCCGGTGCTGGCGCAGTGGCTCGGGCTCGACGCGGCGGTGGTGGCCGGCATCGCGCTCCTGATGCCCGGCACCGCCCTGTGCTCCGTGGCATTCGGGCTGCTGCAAGGTTCCCGCCGGTTCGGGGCCCTTGCGCTCATGAACGCAGTACTCGCCATCGGCAAGTTCGCAGCCGGTGCTGCGGCCCTCGCCATCGGCCTCGGGAGCGCCCCGATCCTGCTCGCGCTCGGAACGCTCGCCGTCGTGACGGCACTCGTCGCCATTCACTGGGGCGCCCGCCGTCCCCTCGACGACCCGCGACTGTTGTTGCAGGACACCGGACGGGCTGCGGTCGCACTCGGGGCCGTGGCTCTGGTCGCCGTCATCGACGTGCCCCTCGCCCGGTACTGGCTCGACCCGACCGCCGCCGGCCGCTACGCCGCCGCCGCCACCGCTGCGCGTTCGGTGTTGTTCGTCCCGGCGGTCATCGCCTCCGTCGCGCTTCCCGAACTCGCCCGACGCGGCCGCGGCAGCGACCGGCGCGAGCGCGGTGTACTCGTGCGCGCCGCGATCCTCACCGTCGTCGGCGCACTGCTCGGTTGTGGCGCACTCGCGGTGTTCGCTCCGATCGTGTTGCCGCCATTGCTCGGGCCGACCTACGACGCGTCCTCCCCGCTCGTCTGGCAACTCGGCCTGGCCTCGGTACCCTTCGCCGCCGCCGGTCTGCTGGTGCAGTTCCTGCTCGCCCGATCCGGCGCGTGGTGGCTCGTGCTGCTCCCGCTCGCACCGGCGGCCCAGGTCGCGTGGCTCATCTTCGTCAACGATCAGCCGACCGACGTCATGTGGTCCTGCGTCGTCGCTTCGACGGTCCTGCTGGTCGTCAGCGCGTTCGCAACCGTCCGCGAGTGCCGACGGCCGTGACACCCCATCGCATCGAGCACTGCACCTTCACCCTCGCCTTCAACGGCTTCGCCGACCCGGCCGACGGCTATGCCGATGGTCCGGCCGAGGCGTTTCGTGAGTACCTGTTGACCCGTGGAGCGAGGCGCGTCGTCACGATCACCCATCCGCTGCGTCCGCAAGCACCCGGGCGCCACGTGATCGATCTCGACGGCGTCGGCGGGCGGTCCCGCCGCACGGTTCGGCTGCCACATCGCCCGCCCTGGACCTTCCCGCTCGACGTCGCCGTCCCGCTGCGCAGCACACCCTGTGACGTGTGGGTCGGCTTCAACCCGCTGGCGGCAGCCCGCGGCCTGCTCGAGCGGCGCCGCGGACGCGCGACGCAAGTGGTCACCTGGAACATCGACTTCGTGCCGGATCGCTTCGGGACGGGCCGCCTCACAGCGGCCTACGACGCCATCGACTCGCTCGCGGCCCGCCGGGCCGACCACCGCGTCGAGTTGTCCGAAGTGGCCGCCGAGGGGCGAGCGAAGCGTCACGGTCTGGGCGGGCAGGGCGCCCCGGTGACGATCGTGCCGATGGGAGCCTGGTGCGACCGCACGGCGACCACGGCAGGCGACGACTCGCTGACGACGATCCGCGTCGCCTACGTGGGCCATCTCGTCGGACGCCAAGGCGTCGACCGCCTGCTGGAGGCGGTAGCGCAGTTGCGCCGCAACGGCCACGTCGTGGAGGCGCAGATCATCGGAGCCGGACCCGAGTCTGCAGCGCTCGCACAGCGCAGCCGTGCGCTCGGCCTCGACCGGATCGTCACGTTCCACGGCTTCGTTCCCGACCAGAGGCAGGTGGAGGCGATCCTCGCCCGCTGCAACATCGCAGTCGCTCCGTACCGGGACGACCCGGCCTCGTTCACCCGCTTCGCAGATCCGGGCAAGCTCAAGGTGTATCTCGCTGCAGGATTGCCGCTGGTGCTCACTCCCGTGCCTCCGAACGCCGGCGAGCTGCGCGAGTGCGGCGCAGCGATCGTGGTCGACGACGACGTCACCGCTATCGCCAACGGGATCGCGCGCTGGGTGTCCCACCGCGACCTCTGGCTCGCCGGGCGGCAGGCCTCGCTGGACCACGCCCGCCGGTACGACTGGCCGACCCTGTTCGCTCCGCTCCTCCACCGCCTGGGCATCGCTGTGACCGCTGGCGACGAGCATCCCGAGCCGGCGGCTACCGCCGCCTGAAGTGGTAGAGGCCCACGCCGTAGGACCGATCCAACGCGTCGGACGGATCGCCAGGGTGGACCGCCCCGTCGGCGACCAACGCGAACTCCACGAGCTCGAAGCCGACGAGACGGTCGACCGCGAGCATCGGATCGATGATCCGGTGCCCGTTGAACTCGACGCGAGGACGCCCGACCGGATAGCCGACGTAGAGGTGACCGCCCGGCAGGACGGTGCCGGCGAGCGCGTCGAGCCCGCGGAGGTGTCCGAGCGGATCGAGCGGATCACCGTACCGGCCCAGACCGAAGTGCTCGAGCGCATGGACGGAGGAGGCCGAGGTCGTCGTGATGCCGTCGAGCCGGCACGCATCGGCTTGGATGAATCGAAGGCCGTCGACCTCGGTCGTCAACGGCCGGACGTCGACGACGTCGACCTCCGTGAACGTCAGCACCTGCGCCACGAGGCCGTCGATGCGTGAGCCGACGTCGAGGTGACGGGCCGGCTTGTGCCGGCGGATGCGACGAGCGGTCCAAAGATCGGCCAGAAAGTACTCACCTGTCGTGCCGGCACCGCTCGAGGCGTCGGCGAGCGCCGGAAGAGCGGTGCGCCACGAGGGCAACGGCGTCCCGACGCCCCGGCTCATCGTCCGGAACGAGCGCATGTCCCGGACGAACCGGGGGACGTTGCGGACCGCCTTTGCCGTCGCACGAGGATCGATCCCGGCGAGCGCCAGGCCGAGGCCGACCCGCCTCAGGGCCTCGTGCACGACGACTTCGTTCCGGGTTCGAGCAGGGGGTGCACCCGGCTTCATCGGACCGGCTCCACGGCAAGCCGCTCGATCCCGACCCGGATCCCGCCGCCCGGCGGCGGCGGCCCTTCGACGTGGATCTCCAGCTCGTCGCCAACCGCCACCTCGAATCGGAGCGAAACGCGTTCGGGGTCCCGCACCCCTGCCGCGCCACCGCTCACCGGTCCGATCGGACACCACCACTTCCTCCTCACCGACTGCGCTGCGGAGGTCGAACGACACTTCTGCCCTGATCGTCGGTGCACCAAGATCGACGACCGGTAGGCGTCCACGCTCCTGGGTCCACACGACGGAGCGCCAGCCCACGTAGTCGGGTGGGTCGAACCCAGGACCGATCGTCGCCGCCACCTCGGCTGGCGGACCCGGATCGACGACCAGGACTTCCATGACCGCGAACGCCCGCTCCCACAGGTCCTTGAGCTCGCCTGCCTTCGGCGTGGACGCAACGGTCGAGTGCACCAGCCGATAGCCGGCCGGGAGCTCGCCACTGCCCGAGAGCCCGGGGTACAGCAACCGGTGGACCACGACCCGATCGACACCCATGGCGCGCAGGAGCCCAGGGGTCTGCGGATCACCCAACCCGACCATCGCCTCCTGCAACGGCACCGTGGGCGCCCAGAGCACGCTCGCATTGAACAATCGCTTGCCGTGGATCGGTTGGAACGTCTGGAACTGTCCGTCCGGCTGCATGCGAGGGCTGTCGAGCGGATACTCCGCGACGATCCGCACATCGGTCTGCTTCGCCAACCACTGGTAGCCCGGCGGAGCCGCAGACAGGTCGAACGTGGCCGCCCCGGGGACGGTCGAGGTCTCGATCATCGTCACTGCGCCCACTACGACCACGGCAAGGGTCCGACGCGATCGACGGAGCCGCTCGAGGACCAAGGCCAGACCGAGTGCACCGAGAACGACGATGGCGAGATGCGTCAGCATGCCGATGCGGGCGTACACCCGCCAGAACGGCAGGACGCCATGGATGATCGACAGACCGGGGACGGGGAGGTGCGGGGGCAGCGTGGCCCACAGGGCCACGCTGGCAAGGGTCAGCATCGCGACGACCAGGGTGCGCGTCGGCAGCCCGAGCGGTGTTCGGCGGGCGGCCTCGCTGCGGAGCCCGCGGCGTACGCCGACGGCCGCGAGGGCGAGCATGCCGAGGCCGACCGACAACGTCTTCTCGATGTAGTTGCCGGTCAGGTTGCGGTCACGCCAGCCGCCGGCGAGTTCGCCGAGCAACGGGTTGTGACGAGGCCACAGCAGGAAGTCCAGGGGCGACGCGGTCCAGTAGCGCACCTCGTCGAAGGGCCGTTGCACGGCGTTGGAGAGCCCCGTCCGGCTGCGAAGCGCGAGCAGAGCGAGCCCGAGCGGAATCACGGCCAGCGCGGACACCATTGCAGCCAACGCGAGCGTGCGCCGGCGAGCGCTCCGGCGGGGATCGATCGGTCGCCGCCAGCCGGCGAGCGCCAGGCCGAGCACCGTGCTCCCGGCGGTCACCGTCGTGACCACGGGTCCGTACGGCTCGGTGTAGCAGTACGCAGCGACGGTGAGCCCGAGGGCGACGGCGACGAGCGCTCGTGGCCGCTCCCACAGGCTGAGCGCCGCCAGCACGATCAGCGGCAAGAGCTGACTGTGGACGTAGCTCACATGGAACTGCGCCTGCATCTGGTGGAACGCCGAATACCCCCATGCCAGGCCGGCGACGAAGGCGACCGAACGGAACTGCACCACTCGACACACCAGGACGAACGTCGCCGTGGCGGAGCTGACCAGCCCGAGCAGGATCGTGAGGTTCCATGAGCAGGCAGCGGTGGTGACCTTGCCGAAGGCCCACAGGGGCAACTCCGTGAACAGTGACGACCACCGGTACGGGAACCAGAACTCCTCGCCCCCGGGCGCAGCGCTCCAGGTCGTCCACGCGTGGAACGGCCAGCCACCGAGTTGTTGGTAGGTCCAAGCCGTGCGAAGCCCACCGGCGGTGGCGTCCCCCCGTGGGCCGAAGACGATGGTCTCGCAGGACGACATCGCCGGCCAGAGGAACGCGACGCCGACGATCACGTAGCCGATCAGCGCCGCAACGAGCGAGGGGGCGAGGCCCCGATCGGACGAGGCGCCCGGCTCGACGGGAGGCGCATCCCGTACCGGAGCCGTCAGGACCATACCCAACCACCGTCGGCGGCCGAGACAGAAACGTGAGCTTCAGACCCGGGTCCGCTGCCGGTCGAGCCAACCGAGCAGGAGCGCAACCGCCCTCGGATCGTGCCGGAGTCGGTGACCGGCACCGGCGAGCAGGCGGAGGTCGGCCTGGCCGTGCGCCCGGGCGAATTGCCGGGCATCGGCTTCGGGCACCACGTCGTCGTCGGCGCCGTGGACCACCAGCAGCGGACGGGGGGCGAACCGTTCCGTCGCCGCGAGCGGCTGCACCCGAGCCACTTCGCGCGCCCAGGCTTCGAAGCTCGGCGGGAACGCCGGGTCCCGGATCGCCCCGACGTCGCGAGCGTGTTCGAGGAATCGTCGAGGATGCCGGGCCCAGTCGTCGAAATCCGCCCGGCCCGCCAGCATCGCCACGCCGCGTATCCGTGGATCTCCGGCAGCGACACACACCGCAAGCGAACCGCCGGTCGAGGTGCCGCACAGCCAGATGCCGGAGGGCTCGGCTTCGACCTGGAGATGGTCGACGGCGTTGCGCAGATCGGTCATCCAGCCTGCGAAGGAGAAACTGCCCTCGCTGTCACCGCAGCCCCGGAAGGTGAAGGTCATTGCGGCCCAGCCGAGGTCGTTCGCGATCCGCTCGACCAACTCCGGGAACGTACCCGCAGAGCGCCGGGCATCGATCGGACCCGTGGGGAATCCGTGACACAGCACGAACCCCGGGAGGCCGGACTCCCGGCGCCCTCCCGGGAACACGAGATGCCGGGCGAGGGCGAACCCGTCGGACCGGAACGTCCCGTTCATCCGGGACTGCGTCCTCAGCCCTTGGCCGCCGCCCGCACCCCAGGGCAGTGCGCGCACAGGCGATAGCCCCGGTTGCGGGCCTCGGCCACGGTGTCAGGCCCGAAGCACAGATAGGCCTCGGCGGCCACGAGTTCGTCGATGACCGTCGGGGCGTCGCAAGCGTCGATGTCGTGGACGATCTGCGAGCGCTTGTCGCCCACGTACCGGTTGTGCTCGAAGCGGGTGAGACGTTCCACGGGCCGGCAACGTAGCCGAGGTCGGGCCCGCTACGGTCTACGGGCCCCTCGACTCCAGGGAATCCGCATGACCATTCTCGTGACCGGTGGCGCCGGCTACATCGGCTCCCACACGGCCCGCTGGCTGCGCCGGTCCGGGCGCGACGTCGTGGTGCTCGACAACCTCGAACTCGGCCATCGTCAAGCCGTCGGCGACGCGCCGCTGGTGGTCGGTGACGTCGCCGACCATGCGCTCGTGGCGCGAGTCGTGGCTCGTCACGGGATCGACAGTTGCGTCCATTTCGCGGCGTACAAGAACGCCGGCGAATCGATGCTGCGGCCCGACAAGTACTTCGGCAACAACACGGCTGGCAGCCATGCCCTGGTCGACGCGCTTCAGCGCGCCGGCGTGCATCGCATCGTGTTCTCCTCGACCTGCGCGGTCTACGGCACACCCGAGGTGTCCCCGGTTGCCGAAACCGCACCGTTGCGCCCCGAAAGCCCCTACGGCGAGTCCAAGCTGATGGTCGAGCGGATCCTCGACTGGTACGACCGGCTCCACGGCGTGCGCTCCGTGCGCCTGCGGTACTTCAACGCCGCAGGCGCCAGCCCGGATGGCGACCTCGGCGAAGACTGGCGCTTCAGCCTCAACCTGGTCCCGGTGGCGATCAAGTCGACGCTGGGTCGGCGTGAGCCCCTGGACGTGTTCGGCACCGACTACCCCACCGTCGACGGCACGGCGATCCGCGACTACATCCACGTCGACGACCTCGCCGCCGCCCATCTGGCGGCCCTCGAATTCCTGGAGCGTGGGGGCGAGTCGACGGCAGTCAACCTCGGCACCGGGATCGGCTCGACCGTGCGCGAGGTCCTGCACGCCATCGAACGGGTCGCGGGCAGGCCCGTCCCCCACCGGGACACCGACCGTCGCCCCGGTGACCCGGTCCAGGTGTACGCCGACAACGAACTCGCCCGCCAACTGCTCGGTTGGACACCGAGGTACGACCTGCAGGCCATCGTCGAAACGTCGTGGAACTGGCACGCCGCCCACCTCGACGGTTTCGCCTAGGGGCCCGCTGGCGCCGCCCCGAGGTCGTCCGGAGGAGCTTGCGGCCCCACCGCACCGATGAAGTCGAGATACGCCAGGTGCGCATCGACGATCGCGGCGACGTCTTCGTCGGCGAGGTCGAATCCAGCGGCCTCGACCTCGCCGATTACCTCCCCGATCGCGCCCGTGTCATCGACGAGCACCACGCTCTCGATGTCCTGAGGCCGGTCCATCAGCCGGTCGGGCTGCAGTCCATGGGCGTGCAGCAGACGCATGTGGATCCGAAGGACCTCGCGAACGTCGTCGTAGCCCAGCCGGGCCTGGGTGAGCTGCGGCAGCCGGTCGGCGACGTAGGCGACCGCCTCCTCGAGCTCGTAGGTGACCCGGGGTGCGACCGCGTCGAGACGTCGCGCCTCACGGCCGACCACGACGGCTGCGATCACGAACACGACCACGGCGGTTGCCACCAGGATCAGCCACGTCATCGCCCGGCACGCTAGGTCGCCACTCGGACCGGTGCCGCCCCGGACACGCGCCGAGGGCCGGCCCGGTTGGGCCGGCCCTCGCAAGAACGAAGCGGTCGTTCAGATGCCGATGCGCTGGGCGAGCAGCTCACGGTGGTAGCTGGGGTCGCCGAAAAGCAGCTCGGACGACTTGGCCCGCTTGAAGTACAGGTGGGCCGGGTGCTCCCAGGTGAAGCCGATGCCACCGTGGATCTGGATGTTCTCGGCGGTGGCGTGGAAGTACGCCTCCGAGCAGTATGCCTTGGCCAGCGACGCGACCGAGGGCAGTTCGTCGTTGAGCTCCGACGCGCACCACATGGCGTAGTACGCCGCCGACTTGGCCGATTCGACCTCGAGCAGCATGTCGGCGCACTTGTGCTTGATCGCCTGGAACGAACCGATCGGGCGACCGAACTGCACGCGCACCTTGGCGTACTCCACGGCCATCTCGAGCACCTTCTGGGCGCCGCCGACCTGCTCGGCCGCCAGGCCGACCGCTGCGAGGTCGAGCACCTTCGACAGCACGTTCCAGCCGTCGCCGTCGGTGCCGATGAGTGTCGCCGGGGTGTTGGCGAACTCGAGCTTGGCCTGCTTGCGGGTCTGGTCCATCGTGGACAGCGCCGTGCGGGTGAGCCCGGCGGCGCCGCCGTCGACGGCGAACAGGCTCACGCCGGCGGCGGTACGCGCGGCCACGATGATCAGCGACGCCGTGTGGCCGTCGAGCACGAAGGACTTCGTGCCGTTGAGCGTCCACGAGCTGCCCGACCCGGAGGCTGCCATCGTGATCCCGGCTTCGTCCCAGCGACCCGCCGGCTCGGTGAACGCGAGGGTGGCGATCGTCTCGCCGGAGGCGATCCCCGGGAGATACTTCGCCTTGGCGGCATCGTCACCGGACTGCAGCAGCGTGTTCGCGGCGAGCACGACGGTCGAGTAGTAGGGGGCGCACAGCAGGGCGCGACCCATCTCCTCGAGCACGATGCCGAGCTCGACCCAGGAGAACCCGGAGCCACCGAACTCCTCGGGGATGGCCAGGCCCTGCAGGCCCATCTGCTCGGCCATCTGGGACCACACGGAGGCGTCGTAGCCGTCGCCGGTCTCCATCAGGCGGCGGACCTCGAGCTCGGGGGACTTCGAGTCGAGGAACTGACGAACGGTCTTGCGGAGCTCTTCCTGCTCCTCGCTGAAGGCGAAGTTCATGCCGACATCCTGCCCGGTCGCCGGCACCCCGTCGAACCCCTCGGTGTACACCTGCGTACACTGTGGTCCGTGGACTCCATGGGGATCCGAGAGCTGCGAGCGAACCTCGCTGCCGTCGTCCGGCGGGCCGGCACCGGAGAGCGCATCATCGTGTCCGTCGACGGCCGCCCGGTCGCCCAACTCGGCCCGCTCGGCACGGATCACGGCACCCCGACCTTGGAGGACCTCGCCGCCCGGGGGCTCCTCACGCTGCCGCGACGACCCGACCGACCGGACCCGGCCGCGACGCTCGAGCCGTGGGCCGGGGTCCGCCTCGACCGGTTGCTGCAGGAGATCCGCGGCCGATGACCCTCGCCCTCGACACCAGCGCCCTGCTGGCCCGATACCTCCGCGGCCGCGAACGCGACGTCGTCGTGGCCGCCATGGCCGCCGACCCGGCCTGGTGTGCGTGCGCGCTCGCGCTCACCGAGGCCCTGATGCTGGCCGAGCGCGTGGTGGGCAACCCGTACGACGCCGATGCGCTGCGGCGGGCACTTCGCGACGACTGGGAGCGCATCGCCGTGGTGCCGGTCGACGAGCGCTGCCTCGACCTCGCCGCAGAGCTCGGCCGCACCCACCCGGTGCGCACGACCGACGCCGTCCACCTCGCCGCCGCCGCCCGCCTGCCCGCCCCAGTGCGGTACTGCACGTTCGACCCCAACCAGATCCCGGTTGCGCTCTCGCTCGGGTTCGAGGTCGTCAGCACGTAGCCTCACCACCATGAGCACGCTGCACTGGTCGGCCACCGGCGCCGAGATCCACAAGGTGGTCGTCGGCCCCTACGAGAACAACGTGTTCGTCCTCCGATGCACCCAGACCGGTGAGGCCGTGCTGATCGACGCCGCCAACGAGCACGAGCAACTCCTCGAGCTCGCCCGCAGCCTCGGGGTACGGCGGGTTCTCGAGACCCACGGGCACTGGGACCACATCCAGGCCGTGCCGGCGATGCGTGAGGCGGGCTACGAGGTGGCGGTCACGGCGCTCGACGCTCCCCGCCTGGCCGAAGTCGGATACGACGTGTTCCTCGACGACACCGAGGTCGTCGAGGTCGGCCGGCTGCGGCTGCACGCGATCCACACGCCGGGGCACACCGCAGGTTCGATCTGCTTCCGCCTCGACGGCCACCCCATCCTGTTCTCCGGCGACACCCTGTTCCCCGGCGGCGCCGGTGCCACCGGCTTCGAGGGCGGCGACTTCCCCACGATCATTTCCTCGATCGACCGGCGCTTGTTCACCCTGCCCGCCGACACCATCGTGCTCCCGGGCCATGGGGTCGACACCACGATCGGCACCGAGCGCCCGCACTTGCAGGAGTGGATCGACCGGGGCTGGTGAGCCGGTGACCATCGACGGGGCACTGCCCGCCGACCAGCGCCCCTTCGACCACACGCCGGTGAGCACCGCCGATCTCCCGGCCACCCCGACCCGAGATCGCAACATCGCCGCCTCTGCGTGGCGAGAGGCCCCAACTCGGCTCCTGCGCTTGGGCGACGACCTTCCCGGGCGACCGGAGGCGGCGTACAAACGGCGCATCGGGCGCTGGTTGCTGTGGCGTGCGGGTCCCGCCGTCGACGCCGACGCGCGCTACTGGGCGGCCGACGCCGCCGATCTCGCCCGCCAGTTCGAGTTCCGCCTCGATCCCGACGGCTCAGGCCGTGGCGTCGGGCCCTCGGGGGTCGCACACGTCCGGTTCCGGGCCTGGAAAGAGGACCTCCGGGACCACGGGCGGTGACGACCCTTCGCTCGGCCCGACGGGCTGGCCGAGCAGGGCAACGGCTTGGGCAAGACGTTCGACCTTGCCGTCCAACCTCGAGAGCTGGATGGTCAGCCCGACGGACAGGAACAACAGGAACAACGACACCAGGAGGAAGACGAGCGACGGTCCGGTCGAGCCGACGGCCCGGGCGACGGCATCGATCGCCGGCCGCAGCAGCACGACGAGCACGGCGGCGACGGCGACGCCCAACCACAGCAACGCGTAACCAGCTCGCATCGCTCGTCGACGCACCAACACCAGCACCGTTGCCGCCGTGACCGACGCGACCGCCACCAAGAACACGGTCAGGCGGTCCACGTCGCCTCCCCCCTTCCTGCCGGCAGACGGTGCGCCAGCAGGATCCACCAGATCCGTAAGGCGTACCCGGCACTGCGCCACAGCCCCGCCGACGCCTGGCCGGCCTGCCGGGCGCGCATCGGGACGGGCACCGAGCGAACCACCAACCCGCGGTCGGCCGCCTGGAGCAGGACCTCGACCGTGTCGGACAGGTATGCGGTGGGGAACGTCGGCGTGAGGACATCGATCGCCCGCGGGCCGAACGCTCGGAACCCGCTCGTGGGATCGGGCACCGCAGTGCGCAGTCGACGCTCCACGTGGCGAGCGAAGCGGCGGATAGCCGTGCGGCGGACCCACCCCATCGTGAAGCCCCCCTCGAAGCGGCTCCCGATAGCCAGATCGGCACCGTCGGCAACCGCGGCGATCAGTGCACCGATCGCCGACGGGTCGTGCTGCCCGTCGGCGTCCACCTGCACGACCACCTCGGCACCGAGCCGCCGGGCGTACGCCATGCCCGTACCGACCGCCGCGCCCACACCGACGTTGAACGGATGGCACAACACCCTTGCGCCGGCCTCTCGCGCACACTGCGCCGTGCCGTCCGTCGAGCCGTCATCGACGACGACGACGTCGAACCCCGTCACCTCACGCACGGCTCGGACCACATCGGCGATCGTGGCCCGCTCGTTCCATGCCGGGACGACCACCACGATCCGCCCCGGCGGCCGAGCGGTGGGCGACATGGGCCATAGTGTGGCATCGCCCCTCCACCGGACTCCGGTACCCCGGTCGACGTATCGGTGATCCTCGTCGCATACGGCGACGAGCCTCGCTTGGTGGATGCCGTCGACTCTGCGCTGGAACGAACGGCGAACGACCCGTCGGTGGAGGTCGTGGTGGTCGACAACGGGCTACCCGCCGAACGGCGCCGCGCGCTCCAGGGTCGAGCCGGTGTCCAGGTCGTCGGCGACGGCGCCAACCTCGGCTTCGCCGACGGCGCCAACCTCGGGGCCGCCCGCAGCACCGGTCAGGTCGTCGTGTTCCTGAACCAGGACGCCGCACTTCGGCCGGGCTGCCTGCGGCACCTCGCGGACGTCGCACGGCGCCCCGGAGTCGGGCTGGCGACGGCGAGCGTGCGCCTCGCTGACGACCCGGGACTGCTGAACTCGGCTGGCAACGTGCTCAACGTGTTCGGTCACTCGTGGGCCGGCCACCTCGGTGAGCCGGCAGAGGCGGCCGGCCTCGTCGAGTCCGACGTCCTCCTTGCCAGCGGCTGCTGCTTCGCAGTCTCTCGCTCGGTCTGGAACGACCTCGGCGGCTTCTTCGGCCCCCTCTTCATGTACTACGAGGACGCTGAGCTGAGCCTGCGCGCCCACCTCAGCGGACTCACCGTCCGGTACGTCCCGGACGCCGTCGTCGTCCACCACTACCGGACCAACTTCGGCGCCTGGAAGATCGGCCTCGCCGACCGGAACCGGCGTGCGGTGCTCTTCACGACCTTCCGCACCCGGACGCTGCTCCTGCTCTCCCCGCTGCTGCTGGTCGCCGAGGTGGGCAGCCTCGCCCACGGCGTCGTTCACCGTCACCTTCGTGCCACGCTCGGCGGTTGGCGATGGCTGCTTCGGCACCGGCGCCTCCTGGCCGCCCATCGGCGCACCGTGCAGCGTCGGCGCCGCACATCGGACGCGACGATTCTCGCCCGGATGAGCACAGCGTTGCCGCCGCTCGGGTCCTCAGGGCCTGCGAACGCCCGAGTCGAGCGCGTGCTCCGGGCCGTGTGGCGGCTCCTCAGCGGTGCTGCGTGACGCCCCGGCCGGGAGCCCCAGCAGTGCCGCCAGGAACGCCGCTGTCACCACGGCAAACACGACGAGGATGACCAGTCCGCCGCCCGGCGGGTTCCACGCCGGCGACCCGAACGGCCACAGCGGACCGGACGCTCCCACCATGTAGCGGTGCAGTGCCCAGTAGAACACGGCAACGTGTCCGACCCAGAGGCCGACACCGAGGAGGAGGCGTGCTCGGCGTCGGACGACGTCGCCGAGTCGGAACGAGAGGGACCCGGCCGCCAGCACCGGGAGCCCGACCAGCAAGGGCAGGCCGTACCGTCCTTGCCACTGGAAGGCCGACTGCGTCGCCTGGTCCGCCTCGAACACCGCCGGCATCACCCACCACAGTGCCGTCAACACTGCGAGCGCTGCCAGTTGCCGCCATCGCGCTCCGATCGCGGCGAGCACCACGAAACCCGACCCCGCCAGGCACCACACCACCACCGTCACGAACGGCGGGTACACGTCGAGCCACCCGACCGTGCCGATCGAATGCTGGACCAGGTAGCCCATCCGGCCGAGCGCACCCCGGACGGCTTCGCTGACGTCCTGGAAGCGGGTGAGTTGCTCCTCGTGGAGATCGTCGACGCCGACCACCTTGACCCACGCCAGCTGCGCCGCACCGGCGAGCCCAACCGGCACGAGGGCAAGCCACAAGCTCCGAACGGTGTGGACGATCCGTTCACGAGTGGCGACTCCGGCCCAGAGTGCGATCACGGCCACGATCAATGCGGCCCACAGCGGCGACGCAGCCCGGGACAGCACGAGCGCAACACCGGACACGGCGACCATGACGGCGGTCTGTCGGCCCCCGCCGCTCACCCGGGCGAGGAGCGCCACCCAGAAGGCCACCGCCGCGCTGATCTCCAGCCCACTGGGGTTGATGACGGCGCCGCAGAACACCGCCATCGGTGTGATCGCAACGGCGAGGGCGGCGCGGACCGCTCCCGGTCGCCGGCACCATCCCGCAGCGGTCCAAGCCAGTCCGACGAAGGCGCCGAACAAGGCTGCACCGACGAGTCGTTCCAGGCGAACGCCGGCGATCCCGGTGAACACCAGGGTCGGCAAGCCGACCACCGCGTAGTACGTCGGCGGGTAGGTACCGGCGCTCGTCGTGTACGTGACCTCCCCGGACGGCAGGTCGAACGAGATGCAGTCGGCCGTCACGTCGGGCTGAAGCATCAGGCATTGCCAGTCCGGACCCCAGAGCGCTCCAGGGATCACGACGTCGCGATACCCCGGCGACCGGCCAGGGGTGCGTTCCCCGAGCGGCACACCACGCACGGTGCTCGCCGCCTTTGCGGCGTGGGACGCCTCGTCGGGTCCGGTGTTGAGAGGGGTCGCCACGGACCAGATCGCCGCCATGGCGAAGGTGAGTAGTCCGACGACGACTCCCGAGTGGCGCCCCAGCAACCCGCGAAGCCCCGTCATGCCGTTGCGACCCGAAGCACCGACACGTCCTCGTTGTACCGGAAGACACGCCCGATCGGGCGAGGGAACGGGAATGACTGCGCCGACACGACGCCCAGCCCCAGAAGGGACGCCAACCGTGCGAGGGCCGCCCGATCGATCAAGCGAACGTGCGTCGGATCGGTGCGCTGGCCCGCCGGCTGCGGAACGATCACGACGACCTTGCCTCCCGGCCGCAGGTACGGGAGGTAACGACGAAGGAGCGCCGCCCCGGCTTCCTCGTCGAGGTGTTCGAGGACGTGAGCCACGAGCAGCGTGTCGAAGCTCCCTCGTACAGCGACAGCTGATCGCTCGAAGTCCTCCGACGTGAACGCCTCGAACCCCCGCGCAAGGCACTCCGCCACGCAGGCGGGGTTGTGGTCGACGCCCACCCCGCTCGACGCTGGGTCCGCCGACAGGTGAGCCAGGTTCCGACCGAGCCCACACCCGACGTCGAGCGTTCGCCCGGGCCGCAGCCGTCGGAGGTTCCACCGGTACGGCGCCTGGACGTCGAACACCCGACGCAGCCGACCTCGGCGCTCCAGCCTCCGGAGCCGATCGGCATAACTCGGATCGACCGTCGACGGCACCACCGCCGCATTGTTACCGATTTCCCACCGGACGATCGGGCTCCGACATTTCTCCTATGGCGATAGTGGTAATAAGCTTTCGCCCATGTCGAGCGAGCCGTTGTTCGCCATCGAGGGTCTCCATGCCCGGCCTACGGCCGTCGAGGGGGACGAGCCGGCGGCCGAGATCCTCCGAGGTGTGGATCTGACGGTCAAGCCGGGCGAGATCCATGCCGTCATGGGTCCGAACGGCTCGGGCAAGTCCACGCTCGCAAATGTGCTGCTCGGCTCCCCGGAGTACGAGATCACCTCGGGGACCTTGCACTACCGGGGTGACGACGTCACGGCTTGGCCGACGGACGTGCGGGCGAAAGCCGGGATGTTCCTCGGGTTCCAGTATCCCCAGGAGATCCCTGGCGTCTCGGTCATCCAGTTCCTCCGTCAGGCCCTGTCGGCCCGAAAGGGGATCGACCTGTCGGTGCTCGAGCTGCGGCTGTCGATCATGGATTGGATGCGTCGCCTCGGGCTCGATTCGACCTTCACGGACCGCCACCTCAACGAGGGATTCTCGGGAGGCGAGAAGAAGCGCAACGAAATCCTCCAGATGGCGATCCTCGAGCCCGACTTCGCCGTACTCGACGAGACCGACTCCGGCCTCGACATCGACGCGCTGCGCATCGTCGCCAAGGGCATTCGCGAGATCCGCCGTGACCGCCCCGAGCTCGGACTCGTGCTGATCACCCACTACCAGCGCCTTCTCGACGAACTACAGCCCGACCACGTGCACGTCCTCGTCGGTGGTCGGGTCGTCGCGTCCGGGGGCATGGATCTTGCAGCCGCAGTCGAGCGGGACGGCTACGACCGGTTCGCGGGCAATCCGTGAGCGCCGTCGGCGTGCCGCTCGATGCCGCTGCGGTCCGCAAGGACTTCCCGGTGCTCGACCGCGTGATCCACGGCCGGCGGGTCGTGTACCTCGACTCTGCCGCCTCGTCGCAGAAGCCCCGGGCGGTCATCGAGACGCTGTCACGGTTCTACGAGACGTCGTTCGCCCCGATCCACCGCAGCGCCTACGAGCTCGCCACCGAAGCAACCGAGGCCTACGAGACGGCCCGGCGCAAGATCCGGCGGTTCATCAATGGCCGGCGCGACCACGAGGTGGTCTTCACCAAGAACGCCACGGAGAGCTTGAACCTGGTCGTCGGGTCGTGGGGCCGGGCCAACCTTCGGGCCGGTGACGCCGTGGTGCTCACCCACCTCGAGCACCACGCCAACATCGTGCCCTGGCAGATGCTGGCGGCCGAGCGCGGGATCGAACTGCGCTGGATCCCGCTCACCGCCGACGGCCGGCTCGACCTCACCGACCTCGACCAACTGCTCGACGGAGCCAAGGCACTGTCGTTCTCGGCCATGTCGAACGTGCTCGGCACGCTCACCCCGGTCCGTGAGCTCACCGACGCCGCCCATGCCCACGGGGCGATCGCCGTGGTCGACGCGTGCCAGTACGTGCCGCACCTGCCGACCGACGTGCAGGCGATGGGTGCCGACCTGGTCGCGTTCTCGTCGCACAAGATGTGCGGCCCGACCGGCGTCGGGGTGCTCTGGGGCCGGGAAGAACTGCTCGAGGCGATGCCCCCGTTCCTCGGTGGCGGCCAGATGATCGGCGACGTGCGCCTCGACGGGTTCACGACCGCCGAACTCCCGGCCAAGTTCGAAGCCGGCACGCCGCCGATCGCCGAGGTCATCGGCCTCGGCGCTGCGGTCGATTACCTGAGCGAACTGGGCATGGGCCGGGTGCGGGCCCACGAGATGGCCGTCACCGGGTACGCGCTGACGTCGCTGAAGGAGCGCTACGGCGACGACATCACCGTCCACGGGCCGACCGAAGTCGAACACCGGGGCGGCGCTCTCAGCTTCGCGTTCCGTGGGGTCCACCCTCACGACATCAGCCAGGTGCTCGATCAGCACGGCGTGTGCGTCCGGGCCGGGCACCACTGTGCCAAGCCGCTGATGCGCCTGCTCGGGGTGGGCGCAACCGCCCGGGCCAGCTTCTACGTATACAACGACATCGACGACGTCGACGCCCTCGCCGAAGGCCTCGAGGGCACCTCGGCGTTCTTCCTGTAAGGCAGGTGGCCATGCCCGGACTCGAAGACCTCTACCGGGAGATCATCCTCGACCACTACAAGAGCCCACGGAACCGAGGGCAGCTCGAGACGCCCCCGGCGGTCAAGGTGGAAGGCCACAACCCGCTGTGCGGCGACGAGATACAGGTGTACCTGTTGGTCGAGGCCGACCGGGTCGTCGACGTGCGCATCAGCGGCCAGGGCTGTTCGATCTCGCAGTCGTCGGCGTCGATGATGTCGCAGGCGGTCAAGGGCAAGACCCTGGCCGAGGTCCGAGCGACGGTGCGCGCCTTCAAGGGGATGATGTCGATCCACGAACACGACCTCGGCGGCGACGGCGAGGACGCAGCCCCGGACGAGGCTGCTCCGGAGATCAAACTGGGCGATCTCGAAGCGCTGCGAGGCGTGGTCAAATTCCCCGTGCGGATCAAGTGCGCCACGCTTGCGTGGAACACCCTCGTCCAAGGCATCGACGAGGCGACGACCGCCTAAAACCTCAAGCGCAGTGACCG
>JBEIFW010000018.1:0-29390 GCA_040382215.1 Acidimicrobiales bacterium | reverse complement strand
TGGTGTTCAACTACGGCCGCAACGAGGTACGCAACTTCCTGATCGCGAACGCGCTGTATTGGCTGGAGGAGTTCCACGTCGACGGCCTGCGGGTCGACGCCGTCGCGTCGATGCTCTACCTCGACTACTCCCGCGCGCCCGGGGCGTGGATCCCGAACCGGCACGGTGGTCGGGAGAACCTCGAGGCCATCGAGTTCCTTCGGGAACTGAACCAGGTGGTGCACGCCGAGGTGCCTGACGCCTTGATGATTGCCGAGGAGTCGACCTCCTGGCCGGCGGTCAGCCGGCCCGTGGATCACGGCGGTCTCGGGTTCACCCACAAGTGGAACATGGGGTGGATGCACGACACGCTCGGCTACTTCGGACGCGACCCGGTCCACCGCAGACACCACCACCGGGATCTCACCTTCGGGCTGCTGTACGCGTACACGGAGCGTTTTGTCCTGCCGCTCAGCCACGACGAGGTGGTACACGGCAAGGGGTCGTTGCTCGGGAAGATGCCCGGAGACGACTGGCAACGCTTCGCCAACCTCCGGGCCCTGTACAGCTGGATGTGGGCCTACCCCGGGGCGAAGCTGCTCTTCGCCGGGGGCGAGTTCGCGCAGCGAGGCGAGTGGGACGACCACCGTGGCATCGACTGGGCCGCGCTCGCCGGATCGTCGCACCGCGGTGTACTCGAGTTGGTGCGGACCTTGAACCGCGTGGTCGGGGAGTGGCCGGCGCTCCAATGCGATCACGACGCTGCGGGATTCCAGTGGCTCGACGCCGACGATGCGGCGCACTCGGTCTACACGTTCCTGCGCTGGTCGAACGACGGGGGGCAGGTCGTCGCGTGTGTGGCGAATTTCACTCCGGTTCCCCGCCCCGGGTACCGGCTCGGGTTGCCACGGGCAGGGAATTGGGCCGTGCTCGTCGATTCCGACGATTCCCGCTTCGGCGGTTCCGGGTACGCCGCCAGCCACGTCGTGGACGCCGGCGATTGGCCCCACCAGGGGCAGGCCTGCTCGGCCGTCGTCGACCTCCCTCCCTTGGGTGTCCTGCTCCTCGGGTCGCCGGTGTGAACCGAGCCCGGTCGCCGATCGCTGGCGGAGTCGTGCTCGGTGCCGCCGTCGGCGTGTTCGGGGTGGCTTTCGGGGTCCTGGCCACGACATCGGGGCTCTCGGTTGCCCAGGCGTGCGCCATGAGCGTCCTGGTGTTCACCGGTGCGTCGCAGTTCCTCGCCGTTCGGGTGGTGGCAGACGGGGGTGTCTCGGCGGCGGCGATCGCCGGTGCGTTGCTGCTGGCGGCGCGCAACGGCGTCTATGGCATGGCGATGTCGCGTGTCGTGCGAGGGTCGCGCTGGCGCCGCATGATCGCCGCACAGCTGGTCATTGACGAGTCGACGGCGATGGCAGCGGCCCAGGACGATCCGGCGGCCCGTGAGCGGGCGTTCTGGGCGACGGGACTGGCGGTGTTCGTCTTCTGGAACGCCGGCACGGTCGTGGGGGCCGTGCTCGGCCGAGGCATCGGCGATCCGACAGCGCTGGGTCTCGACGCAGCGTTCCCGGCAGGTTTCGTGGCTCTGCTGCTCCCGCACCTGCGCACCCGGCCCGGCCGGATGGCGGCGGGCATCGGCGGAACAGCTGCGCTCGCCCTGGTCCCGTTCGTCCCGGCGGGTGTCCCGATCCTCGTCGCCTCGCTCGCCACGCTGGTGGGGTTACGGAGACCGACATGAGTTGGACGACGATCCTGCTGGTGGCGATCGGCGCCTACGGGTTCAAGGCCGTCGGGCTGCTCGGCTTGGGCGACCGGAATCTTCCGGCCGCAGCCGAGCGTGTGCTCGCCCTGGTGCCCGCAGCGCTGCTCGCCGCCCTGGTGGCGGTCGACACCTTCTCCTCGGGTCGCAGCCTGGTCCTCGATGCTCGAGCGGCGGGCGTCGCGGCCGGCGGGACCGCGGCGCTGCTGCGGGCGCCGTTCCCGGTTGTGGTCGCGGTGGCGGCGTTGGTTGCGGCTGCGATCCGTCAACTCGTGGGCTGAGGCCACCGACGGTTGGTCACTCGCCCCGCAGCGGACGGCAGGCAGCCGAGGTGCGCCAGGCCGCTTGCAGCCCAGGAGCCTGCAGCACGTCGAGCCCGGCGGCGAGCCCTGTCGTCAGGTCGGCCAGGCGGGTGGCGAGATCCGCCAACGCCTGGTTCGACCCGGGTCGTGACGGGTCCACGGTGGCGAGATCGCGCCGCATCGAAACCACCCCGCTCTCGAAGCGGCCGAGCGCAGCGAGCAGGGGAGCGGTCGACTCGGCGGGTAGGGACGTACCACCGGCACCGAGCGTGCTGCGCCCGGCCTGGACACTGCCCGAGAGCTCGGCGAGCAACCCGTCGAGCCGCCCTCGGCTGGTGCCGTCCAGCGCTGCGAGTGCCAGCTGGGCTTCGGTGGTGCGGTTTGTGATGGCGCCGATCGAACGGCAGATCCGATCGACGGAGGCCTCGGCGCCGACGGGCGCAGCGTCGTCACCGCAGCCTGTTGCGATCGATACGGCGGCCGAGATCACGAGGGCGGTCAGGAAGCGAGCCCGGTGCACCAAGGGAACCTAGGGGCGCGCAGCCCGCTTCGGTCGGCGATCGTGCCTGCGGCTACGTAGCCTGGCCGGATGGCGCACGTGGTCGTGCACGGCCACTTCTACCAACCGCCCCGGGAGAACCCGTGGAGCGACGTCGTCGGTCGCCAGCCCTCGGCGGCCCCGTTCCGCGACTGGAATCAACGCATCACCGCGGAGTGCTACCGGCCGAACGCCTGGGCCCGGATCGTGGACACGGACGGGAACGTCGTTGGGATCGTGAACAACTTCGAGCTGATGAGCTTCGATCTCGGGCCCACGCTCGCTCGCTGGCTCGATCGGCATGCCCCCGACGTGCTGGCACGGATGGTGGCAGCCGACCAGATCGCATCGACGGCGGTCGCTCATCCCTACCACCACGTGATCCTGCCGTTGTCCGCCGAGCGCGATCGTCGGACCGAGCTGCGGTGGGGCCGAGCCGAGTTCCGGCACCGGTTCGGTCGGGAACCGGCCGGCGTCTGGCTCCCGGAGACCGCCGTGGACGCCCCGACCTTGGAGGACGTGGCTGCAGGGGGGTTCTCGTTCACGATCCTGGATCCGTCCCAGATCGTCGGCGACGGGCCGGTCGGCCCCGGGGCGTACCGGTGGCGGGGTGCAACCGGTGCAACGGTCGATCTCGTCGTGTACGAGGGTTCGGTCAGTCATGACATCGCGTTCGGGATCGATTCGATGTCCTCAGCGGAGTTGATCGAGCGGGCCGTCGGCTCGGCTGGGCCCGCGCCGCTCGTCTGCCTTGCGACCGACGGCGAGACGTTCGGGCATCATCACAAGTTCACCGAACGTGCCGTCGCGTACGCGCTCGCCGTCGAGGTGCCCCGCCAGGGTCACACGACAGGCTCGTTGGAGCGGTGGCTCGCGGCCCATCGACCGGAACGCGACGTCGAAGTCCGACGTAGCGCATGGAGCTGTGTGCACGGCGTCGAGCGTTGGCGAAGCGATTGCGGCTGCTCGACCGGGGGTGAGCCGGGATGGTCGCAGGCGTGGCGCGCCCCGTTGCGGTCGGCGCTCGACGCGGTGCGCGAGCAGGCCGCCGCCGCATTCGAAGAACTCGGCGTCGAGGTCTTCGTCGACCCGTGGGCCGCGCGTGACGACTACGTCGAGGTCCTCCTCGATCCGGGCCGATGGCCGGCCTTCGCGGACCGGCACCTGCGGCGAGGGGCATCGCACGAACGTGCCGGCGCGCTGCTCGAGGCGCAGCGACATGCGCTGGCCATGTACACGAGTTGCGGGTGGTTCTTCGCCGATCCGGCCGGACTCGAAACGATCCTCGTTCTGCGACATGCCGCGTGCTGCCTCGAGCGCATCCGTGATGCGGGCGGACGGGTGTCGGAGGAGGCGGTGCTCGACCGGCTCGGCGATCTCCGCTCGAACCGGGCCGAGGAGGGCGACGGCGCCACGCTGTGGGCCCGACGTGTCCGCCCCGGCCGGGAGGAGGCGGTGCTCGAGGCGTCGCTCGATGCTGCGCTCGAAGAACTCGAGGGGGCCGACGAGGACTGGTTCGAGCGGCACCGCAACACGCTGCTCGCCGTTGTGGTCGCCGACGGAGCCCTGCCCGATCCACTCGGCGCTCGCGCCGCCGCCGTGCTCGGCGCCCGCCTCGCCGCCGCCCTGGGCACGGTCGAACACGGCGGCCCCCTGCAGGATGTGGCGAGCGTCGTCGAACATTGCCACCTGCTCGGGCTCCGTCCGGCCTACCCGGAGCTGGCGGAGCGAGCGGGACGGGCGCTCGCAACGGTCACCCGCCGCGGGGTGGAACGAGCCGAAGCGGCGGAGGTCGCATCGATGCTGGCCCTGGCCGGTCGCGGCGGGTTCGCCGTAGCGGCCGAGCGGGCTCAGGAGGTGGTGTACGAGGCGACCCGCAATGGTGTCTCCCCCGTGGTGGCCGACCTCGGCACCTTGTTGCGTGTCACGGTCGGACCTCGGTGGACGGCGCCGATCTGACGGCGCACGGGCGCGACCTACGATCACCGCCGTGGCGAGTCGGGATCCCTCGGTAGGTCGCCCGATCGATCCCAGCGCTCGTCGGGACGATCTCGCCCGCCGGTTCACGATCACCCCGTTCATGCGCCTGTCGCGCGTGCACGCCTTGCTGGTCGCCGGAGATGCCGCCGTGGCGGTTGCGCTCGCCGGTTCGCTCTTCTTCGACGTCGACGCCACGGAGGCCCGCGGGAAGGTTGCCCTCTACCTGTTGCTGACCCTTGCGCCGTTCTCGATCGTGGCGCCCTTGATCGGCCCGGCGATCGACCGCATGGCGGGAGGGCGCCGCCTGATGGTCCTGCTCTCGGCGGCGGGCCGGGGGGTTCTGGCGCTGGTCGCGGTCGGCCATCTCGACAGCCTGCTGCTCTACCCGTTGGCGTTCCTGCTGCTGGTCCTGGCCAAGGCCTATGCCGTGGCCAAGAGCGCCCTGGTGCCGACGGTGGTGCGGTCCGACGCCGAACTCGTCGAGGCGAACTCGAAGCTCGGCGTGATCGCCGGGGTGGTCGGGGTCGCCGCCGCCGTGCCGTCGCTCCTGCTGAAGCTCGCCGCCGCAGAACTGGCCATGGCCTTCGCCACGTTGCTGTTCTGTGCAGGCGTGGTGACGGCGGTTCGGCTGCCGCGTCGCGTGGTGGTGGCCGCCGAACCCACCCCGGCCGCTGAGCGTGCCGAGCTGCGTAGCCTCGGCATCGTCCTTGCCGCCTCGGCGATGGCCTTCCTGCGAGCCACCGTCGGATTCCTGTTCTTCCACGTGGCGTTCTGGTTCCGAGGCGACGACATCAGCGTGCTCTGGTTCGGGTTGGCAGCGGTGTTCTCCGCGCTCGGCTCGCTCGCCGGGAACGCCACGGCGCCACTGCTGCGGCAGAGCCTTTCCGAGGAGCGGATCCTGGTGTTCGTGTTGGGGCTGACGGCCGTGGCGGGCCTGCTCGCCGGTCTGGTCGGGGGCACGATGACCGCAGCGCTGCTGGCGTGCACGGTCGGCTACTCGGCAGCGGCCGGGCGGCTGGCATTCGACGCCATCGTGCAGCGCGACGCACCCGATGCGAACCGCGGTCGGGCTTTCGCCCGGTTCGAGACGAAATTCCAGCTGGCCTGGGTCGCCGCCGCCTTCGTCCCGGTCGTGGTGCCGATCCCGGGTGATCTCGGTCTTCTCGCCGTGAGCGTCCTGAGTGCGATCGCGCTCGGGTCGTATCTCTTCGGGGCCAACTACCTGCGTCGCACGGGTCGGCTGCCCCCGTCGCTCAAGGGGCGCGCGTGGCGAGAGGTCCAGCGCCGGCGGCAGGTGGTGCGAGAGCGCACGGACCCGGGCGGGGTTCGCCGGACCGGGACAACCCTGCCCGATCGGGCGCTGCCGTCGCCGCACGTCGCCGATCGAGCCGACCCGAGTCCCCGGCGTTCGCCTCCGGGCCCGCTCCCGCCCCCGACGGCGAGCTGACGTCGGCCTTGCGTCCGGCGGTCAGCGAACCTGACTGCCGATGTCGCTCAACCCGGCGACGGCGTCGGCGATCTCGCCGGTGCGATCCGCGGCGCGATGCGCACTCGTGACGATCTCGGCCGCGGTCGCCGTCTGCTGCTCGACCGCTCCGGCGATCGAGCTCTGGAGCTGGCTGATGTGGTCGATCACCTCGGTAATCCCGTGGATCGCAGCAACCGCCGTCGTCGTGTCGGACTGGATCGTCGTGATCATCGTTGCGATCTCGCCCGCTGCTCGCGTCGTCTGCTCCGCCAGGAGCTTCACCTCCTGGGCGACGACAGCGAAGCTCTTGCCCGCCTCACCGGCTCGGGCCGCCTCGATCGTGGCGTTGAGGGCGAGGAGGTTGGTCTGGTCGGCGATCGAGGTGATCACCTCGAGGACCCGGCCGATCTCGCGTGAGGACTCGCCGAGTCGAGCGACGAGGTCGTTCGTCCGGGTCGCCTCGTCAACGGCGCCGGCTGCGACGGTGGACGCCTCGGTTGCGCTGGTTGAGATCTCGCGCACCGACACCGACATCTGCTCCATGGCGCTCGCGACGGTCTGCACCGACAGGTTCACCTCGTCGATGCCGGCGCGCACCCGAGCGGCCTCGTCGTCGACGAGGTCGGAGAGCCGCTGCGATCGGGCCACGGCCGCATCGGCGCGGTCCGTGAGCTGGCGTTCCGCCGTCGCCCGTTCGAGCTGCGCCTCCAGCAGGGCGGCGCGGTCTCCGGCGCTTCGTTCCTCGGCCTCGACGGCTTGCCGGCGGAGCCGCTCGAGACCGCTCCAGAGCATTGCGACGACACCGACGACGACGAGTCCGAACGCGGCGTACCCGACATGCCAGGCCCAGGTCATCGACCCGGTGGCCGCCCCGAGCACGGTGTCCCGCCAGATCATCGCAGCCCCGCCGTGCGCCCCGAGCAGGGTCGACGCAACGGCGATCGGGAACCAGGACTGGTAGGCCGCGGCGACGACGAGCACGACCAGCACGTGGGCCCGGGCGTGGGAGTCGCCGTCGCTGAGGTGGGCGAGTGCAGCCGAACAGACGGCCAGAGCCACGACGGCGAAGGCGTTGCGCCGGATCGGCGATCCGGGGATTGCCGCGGCGACACCGAACGCAGCGACGACCGCCGCCCAGATCACGCCGACGGGCCCACGCGTTCCGGCGAGCGCGAGCCCGGCGAGCGCGACCACGTGCAGTGCAACGAGTCCCAGCACGAGCCCGTGCCGACGCTCGAACTCGCAGCGGTCGAGTGCAGCCGGTCGCGGCAGCCAGATCGGGGAGCGGTCCGTCACGTCCGTGGAATCGGCGCCTACGACGAAGAGTTGAGCGCCTCGGCGGGTCTGCAGCTGCGGCGGTCAGCCGTCGAGGTCGAGCCTCGCCAGCCACAGGCCGGGGGCATCCACCTCCGCCGGGGTCGGGAGCGCACCCTCATCGGTCCAGAGCCGGCCAACTGCTGCGTCCTTTGCTCGCTCGACCACGCCGGCAACGAACGCGCTGCCCCGCTCGACCGCTGCCCGGGTCAGGGTGAGGCCGAAGAGCCGTTCGACGAACAGATCGGACGGGTCGGCGTCGATCCGGCGACGGCGTACCGCCTCTGCGATCCGGCCGGACGACCCGAGCAGGTTCGCCGAGGTGCGATCGAGGGTGTGGTCGACGACGCCGATGATCACGGCCACGAGGGCGTCGAGACGGGGGCGCAGCGCCCGGTGGGTGTCGGTCTCCATGGCGCCGAGGAGCACGTCGGGTTGGGACAGCGTTGATTGCAGACGACCGAGCGCGTCGGGATCGGTCGGGTCGATGGCGCCGAGCCGCTCCGCGAGCGCTCCGGGATCCGGTCGGAATGCCGCGACGAACGACGACAACAGGTCCCGGAGCGCAGCGTCCACGTGAGGCACTTGGAGCACGGCATGCGTCGTGAGTTCCTGGAGGCAGACCCACAACCGGAGATCGTCGGCCGGAAGGCTCCAGTCGTCTGCGAACCGCTGCACGTTCGCCGGGACGACGAGGAGTTCGTTGCTCGACCGACGTGGGATCGGCAGGTCGTAGGACCCGAAACAGCGGGTGGCGAGGTGCCCGACCGTCGACCCGGCGGACATGCCCAGCAGGGTTGGTCCGAGGAACTGGAACAACCCGTGGAACATCGCTGCGCCGGGATCGTCGACGACATCGGACTGCGGTCGGCTGAGGGCTCCGGCGAGTCGCTCGAGCAAGGGGCGGTAGTCGTCGAGTGTGCGCTGTGCCCAGACCGATCGGGTGACCGGTACGACCTCGACGGGGCGGCCACCGGTCAGGGTGTCGAGCCCGAGCGTCGCCGTGACGTGCAGGTCGGCAATGCGCGCCAGGTCCTGCCAGCGGAATCGCTCGGTCGGGTCGACGTTCGGTTCTGCCGACCCTTCGGACGCGACGAGTTGCGCGAACTGGCGGGCGGCATCCCAGGAGACCGGTCCCTGACTGCCGAGCAGCCTCGCGAGATCGCCGAACAGCGGAAGGCCTCGGAACGGATCGTTCGGTTCGGCTGGACCCGAATCGCTCACGAGGGCACTGTACGCCCGTGCCCCGTGGAGTCGTCGTCGTCACCGGGGCCGGAGGCGGCGTCGGGCGACGTCTCGTGCGCCGGCTCGGTCAGGACCGTGGCCTGCGCCGGATCGTCGTCGTCGACCGCGCGGTGGCGACGTGGCGCGATCCCCGCGTCGAGGCGCTCCGACTCCACCTGGGTCGGCCGCAGGCATTCGACGCGCTCGAAGCGGTCTTCGCAGGTGCTGACACGGTCGTGCACCTCGCCTTCGATGCCGACACCGAACGCCAGGCGGTTCGGACCCGCCGGCTCAACCTCGCCACCACACGCCAGGTGCTCGACGCGGCGACTGCCGCGGGCGTTCGCCACCTCGTGGTGTTGTCGTCGGCGACGGTCTACGGCGCATGGGCCAACAACCCTTCTCCACTCACCGAGGACGCCCCACTGCGACCGAACCCGGACTTCGCCTATGCGGTCCAGCGGGCGGAGGTCGAGCAGCTCGTGGCGGACTGGGCAGGAGCCGAGCCGGGGCGCCGAGTGGCCGTGCTGCGCCCCTGCACGGCGCTCGCCGAGACCGGCACCGGCTGGCTGGCACGTGCGCTCGCCACGGCCGCCGTACGGCGCCTCGGAGGCGATGCAGAGGTCTGGCAGTTCCTCCATCTCGACGATCTCGCCGCTGCGCTCGATGTCGCTCGCCGGTCCCGCCTCGACGGCCCGTTCAACGTGGCACCCGACGGATGGATCCCGGGCTCCACCGTCCGCGCGCTGGCGGGGGTGCCTGCCCGGCCACAGCTGCCCGTCTGGTTGGCGGTGCTCGTTGCCCATGTCGGCTGGCGAGTGCGTCGCGGGCCGATGCCCCCTGGCCTACTCCCGTATGTCACCACGACCTGGGTGGTGGCCAACGACCGCCTACGGGCAGTCGGCTGGGAACCGAGCCGCACCAACGAACAGGCCTTCGTCGCGGGAACTCCGGGGCCATGGTGGACCGTGGTGACGCCCAAGCGCCGCCAGGAATTGGCGCTCGGCGGCCTGCTCGCCGCGTCGATCGGACTACCGGCGCTGGTGGTGGGAGGCGTGCGCCGGCTGATTCGAGGCCGCCGGAGGCGATCAACCGGAGCGAGCTGAGAGCAAGGGTCGCAGCGTCAGCGTGGTGCCGCCGCGACGCACGGCGAGCCGGACGGCATCCCCTGGTGCGTGGCGCCGCAGTTCGACGGCGAACTGCCACGGCGAGGTCACCGCGCGCGATTCGATGCTGAGCACGACGTCGCCCTCGCGCAGTCCGGCGGTCGCCGCCGGCGACCCGGGCGTGATCGACGCGATCCGTACGCCGTCGTTGGCGTCGGACCCGTCATCGCTCTCGGCGCCGGTCACCCCGACACCGAGCACCGGCGACCCCGAGACGCCCCGGCCCGCCCCCGCCGTGAGGCCCTGGGCATACTCGATCGGCACCGCCGTGAGATCGGCACCGTTGGAGGACCTGATCAAGCCCAACACGCGACCGTCCGACCACACCAGGGTGCCCGGTTCGCCCGAACGAGCGTCTCGGAGGCGGATCACGGGCTGCCCGGCGTCGATCTCGAAGCCGTCGACCACCGCTCGGTCCCCTTCGGGCGTCGCCAGCCGGACCATCTGCCCGATTCGCAGGGATCGGGACTCCGCCGCGGCTACCTGGGTCACGACCTCGTCGACGGTGACGATGACCAGCCCGGACCGGTCGGCGGCGAGGAGACGCGCCGGCTGCTGGGTTCCTCCGTCGTCGACGGCCATGGCCGCCGACGACGGGACTCCGCCGACCCACCCCACGACGTGACGGCCGTCCGTCGATACCGCCGGTACCGAGCGGGCACCGCTCGGGCCGTCGATCAGCAGCCGGAGCTCCCCCGGCGGGTTCGCCCGACTGATCGGGGCGGTCGCGCTCAGAGCTGTCTGGAGGTTGCCGCCGTCGCCACGGGAGAGGGCGAACCAGCCGCCGACGAGCAGAGCACCCCCGACACCGGCCGCGACTGCGAGGCCTGTGAGTCGTCGTGGTGTCCTCGACGGCCGAGTCTCGACGAGTCCGTGCGTCACATCGCCGACCTCGGCGCTGCGCCCGGCGAAACCGGCGGAACCGAGTTCGGACGGATGGCGCCATCGGCGTTCGGACGCCGGTGGGAGCCCGGTGCTCGCGTCCTCGTCCCCCGGGTCCCCGTCGGTCACGTGGCGGGAGCGTAGGGGTGGGATTGGGCTTGCGGGGTCGCGGCCCCCGGGGTTCGCCAAGGCGCCCCGGGTCCAGCCGACGGTGCGAGCCCTCGCACTAGTCTGCTCTACGTGCTGCCGCCTGCTGAGGGTGACGACTGGTTCGCGGTGAGCACGGATGTGCTCCCGGTAGCCGTCGCGTACCAGTGGTCGGTGCTCCCCTCTTGCGGAGCCGTGGTGCTGTTCTCGGGGACGGTCCGTGACCACGCCGAGGGTCGGGACGGGGTGACCCACCTCACCTACGAGGCCTACGAGGAGCAGGTCGTCCCGGTGTTCGGAAGGATCGCCGCCGAGATGCGTCGGCGCTGGCCCTCCGTCGGCCGGGTCGCGCTGCTGCACCGAGTCGGTCGGTTGCTGCTCGGGGAATCGTCCGTCGTGGTCGCCGTATCGGCCGCCCATCGCGGGGAGGCCTTCGAAGCGGCGCGCTTCGGCATCGACACGCTCAAGACCTCGGCGCCGATCTGGAAGCGCGAGTCCTGGGAGGACGGCGAGGATTGGGGTACGGGGGCGCATGCGATCGTCGACGTCCCGGGCGAAGGGATCTGAGCGCTGGCCCGGGATCTCGCCATCGATCTCGGTACGGCGAACACCCTCGTCTATTCGCGCGGGCGCGGCATCGTGCTGAACGAGCCGTCGGTGATCGCGCTCAACAGCCAGAGCGGTGAGGTGCTCGCCACCGGCCGCGAGGCCTGGCAGATGATCGGTCGAACCCCTGGCTACATCGTGGCGGTCCGGCCGCTCCGGGGTGGGGCGATCACCGACTTCGACATCACCGAGCGCATGATCCGGCTGCTTCTGCAGCGTGTCGGTGTCAGCCGCTTCAACCGGCCGCGAGTGGTGATCTGTGTGCCGTCGGCGATCACCGAGGTCGAGAAGCGTGCTGTCACCGAGGCGGCGCGACGTGCCGGCGCGTCCGATCCCCAATTGATCGAACAGCCGATGGCCGCCGCGATCGGGGCCGGGCTCCCGATCGGTGAACCGGTCGGGAACATGGTCGTCGACATCGGCGGCGGGACCAGCGAGACGGCCGTGATCTCCCTTGGCGGCATCGTTGCGCTCGAGGCCGTCCGTCTCGGGAGCTTCGATCTGGACAACGCCATCCAGGCGTACGTGCGCCGGGAGTACGGGATCGCGATCGGCGAGCGGACCGCCGAGGAGATCAAGGTGGCGATCGGATCGGCCTATCCCACCGAGGACGAACTCCATGCCGAGGTGCGCGGCCGGGATCTCGTCACCGGTCTGCCAAAGACGGTCGTGTTGTCCCCGACGGAAGTCCGGGAGGCCATCGAAGAGGTGGTTCAGGCGATCATCGCCTCCGTGGTCCGCTGCCTGTCGAAAGCGCCGCCGGAGCTCAGCCAGGACTTCCTGCGGCGGGGGATCTCGCTCGTGGGTGGCGGGGGGATGCTGCGGGGTCTCGACCGCCGTCTCGCCATCGAAACACGCGTCCCGGTGCACCTCGTCGAGGCACCGCTCGAGTCCGTCGTGCTCGGCGCCGGCCACTGCATAGAGAACTACGACGCGTTCAAGCTCATGTTCATGGGTGCGCGTCGCTGAGTGATCCGGGGTCGTGAGGTGCTCACCGCGCAACGATGAGGGACTCGTAGCGGTTGGTGGCGGCGGCGCCTGCGCCGGCGTCGGTGCGCAGTTCGAGATCGAGGACGAGCGTGCCGCTCGTGTCGGGCACGATGAACGAGACCGTGCCGATCCGCGCGCAGCTGTCGGCGGGCACGGTGCCCCGCCAGCGCCACCCGTGGCTGCCGCCGGTCCACGACATCCGAGCGGCGACCTCGGTGTCGCCGAGCGGTTGGCGCAGGTCGCTGACCACGTGGACGTCGAGCGCCAGCGCATCCCCGGGCGCAACTGTCGCCTCGAGCCGGTCGGCCACGACGATCACGGGGCGACAAGCGTCCACGAGGGCGAAGTAGGCGGGTTTGGCCGCGCGGTCGTGTCCGAGCAGGCTCCAGCTGATCGCCGGCAGTGCGTCGGCGAAGAGGAACACGCAGAACCCGCCCGTCGGTCGGTACTTCAGCCGGCGCAAGGTCTCGACGTGGTGCCGCACGACGTCGGCCTGATGGCGCTGCGTCGCAGCGGCCCAGTCCTCGAAGCGGGCGAAGCGCGTCGGGGGTACGTGTCGCTCGAACCGTTCGAGCTGGAGGCAATGGTGTGCCTGCAGACGCTCCCAGTCGAGATCGGGCCACCGTTCGGGTTCGGCGAATCCGGCGTCGACGGGGACGGACTGGGCGCCGAACTCGCTGACGAAACGCACGAGCCGGGGTGCAGCGGCGGCGAAGCCGGGCAGGTCGCGCTCGTCGCCGTGGTACCACCCGAAGTACAGGTGGCTGTCGGTACCGTCGAACAGCGGCGCATGGGGCAACGCGCCCGATTGGGCGACGACGGGACGTGACTCGTCCGCGCGGGTGATCGCACGTCGAACGGCCCGATCGAGGATGGTTCGGTTCCACGTCGGGAGCTGTTGGGCGGCGGCGAATCGGGCCTTGAGCCGCCGATCGATCCGCCCTCCGGCGGGGGGATCAACTGCGAACGGCTCGTTGTGGCCGCACCAGAGCGCAACCGAGGGGTGGTGGGCCAGGAGGTCGACCATCTCCGTGGCCTGGCGCACGGCCTGGTCTTTGACCGTGCGTGCGTAACCCCACTGCAGCGGGAAGTCCTGCCAGATCAACATCCCGGCCTCGTCGGCGGCGTCGTAGAGCTCGGGTCGCGCCACGTGGGCGTGGACGCGTACGAGGTCGAGTCCCGCTTCCTTGGCCAGGTCGACGTCCCGTCGGATCTCGTCACCGGTCGCTGCGCCGAGGGCCGCTCGGGTCGGACCGAGGTTGGCGCCCTTCAGGAAGAGCCGCTCGCCGTTCACGGACAGGACCCAGTCGTGCATGGAGACCTGCCGAAGGCCGGTGCGTCGCTCGGCCCGGTCGCTCACCCGACCATCGACGACGACGGTCGCCTCGACCGTCGCGAGCGCAGCCTCTCCGAGGGACCAGGGCCACCAGAGCCGGGGCTGATCGACGCCGAAGCTCCACCGCAATGCGTTGCGTCCCGCTGCGACGGGGTGCTCGACGTCTCGTTCGATCCGCTCGTCGAAGCGCAGCACCGTGCGAACCGTGCGCGGTTGGTCGGCGTCGAAGGTCGCGTGGACGTCGACGACCGCTCGGTCGGCGTCGACCTCGCGGCACACGACCCGCAGCCGTTCGATGCGCACCGGTCCGGTCTGCTCGACGACGACGGGGCGCCACAGCCCGGCCGGGTTCCACGACGGGTCCATGGCGTCCCAGTGCTGGAACACGCCGGTGACGGCACGCTTGGCCGTGCGATCGCGCGGGGGTGAGCAGTTGACCTCGATCGCGAGCACGTGCTCGGACCCGAGTCGAGCGAGGTCGGTGATCTCGAGGCTGTGCGGGAAGAAGTAGCCCTCGGGGTCCCCCAGGTAGGCGCCGTCGAACCACACGTCGGCCTGGTAGAAAACGCCGCGCAGCACCACCCAGGTGCGGGTCCCGGGCTCACCGGCGTCGAGCGCGAACCTGGTGCGGTGGATCAACGGGCCGTCGTGGCGGGTGAATGCCGGTACCGAGCGCCAGTGTGACGGCACGGGGACCGGCTCCCACCCGTCGTCGTCGAACCCGATCCCGAACGCGGCGCGACGCAGATCGTCGTCAGCCGGCGCGGCCCGCCACATTCCGGAGAGGTCCAACGACCGTCGATGCATCCTGGTAGGGAACGTACCCAACGTCGAGCGGGTAGGTTGCGCTCATGTCGTCGCGTCCTGCAACCCTCGGCCAGCTCCGCGAGTCCGGCTGGCGGTCGGTCCCGGTCAAGGAGGAGATCCGCGCCAATGCGGTTCGGCGGATCGCCGCCGGCGAGCCGCTGTTCGAGCACGTGCTCGGCTACGAGGACACCGTCATGCCGCAGCTCGAGAACGCCCTCTTGGCCGGCCACGACGTGATCTTCCTCGGGGAGCGTGGACAGGCCAAGACCCGCATGATCCGCAGCCTGGTCGGCCTGCTCGACGAATGGATGCCGGTGGTCGCCGGCAGCGAGATCAACGACGATCCGTATCACCCGGTCTCGCGTCATGCTCGGGAACTCGTGCTCGAGCGCGGGGACGACACGCCGATCGAGTGGGTGCACCGTGAGGACCGTTACGGCGAGAAGCTCGCAACGCCCGATACCTCGATCGCCGACCTGATCGGCGAGTTCGCCCCGAACAAGGTCGCCGAGGGTCGCTACCTGTCCGACCAGCTCACCCTGCACTACGGACTCGTTCCCCGGACCAACCGGGGGATCTTTGCGATCAACGAGCTCCCCGACCTCGCCGAGCGGATCCAGGTTGGCCTGCTCAACGTGCTCGAAGAGCGCGACGTGCAGATCCGGGGATACAAGATCCGCCTGCCGCTCGACGTGATCCTCTTCGCATCGGCGAACCCGGACGACTACACGAACCGGGGTCGGATCATCACGCCGCTCAAGGACCGGTTCGGCAGCCAGATCCGTACCCACTACCCGCTGGAGACGAGCACTGAGGTAGCGATCATGCGACAGGAGGCGGCGCCGTTGTCGATCGGCGACGTCGAGGTCCGCCTGCCGCGGTTCATGGAAGATGTCGTGGCCACGTTCTCCCATCTGGCCCGCCAGTCGAGCAACGTGAACCAGCGCTCGGGTGTGTCGGTTCGGCTCAGCGTGGCCAACGTCGAGGTGTTGGCGGCCAACGCGGTGCGCCGCAGCCTCCGCTCGGGCGATCGCACGGTCGTACCCCGGGTGTGCGACCTCGGAGCGCTGGCGGCCTCGACGGCCGGCAAGGTCGAGATTGAGTCGCTCGAAGAGGGGCGTGACGGTCAGATCATCGAGAACCTGCTGCGGTCCGCCGTGCTCGGCGTCTTCAAAGAGCGCGTCTCGCAGGGCGAGGTGCGCGACGTGCTGTCGGCCTTCGAGGAGGGCCTTACGGTGAACACCGGCGAGGACATCGCGGCGGTCGAGTTGGCGGCGGTGATCGAGCGGGTGCCCAACCTGCGCGCCTCGGTCCTCGGGCTCACCGACGGCGACGATTCGGTCGGCGCAGTGGCGAGCGCTGTCGAGTTCATCCTCGAAGGGCTCCACCTGTCCAAGCGACTCAACAAGGACTCGTCCGGGACGCGAGCCACCTATCGCGGCCGGAGTTGACCCGCGGTCAGTTCGGCATGATCGAGGCGACCGCCTCGGCGATCGGGCCGGGGTGGCGGTCCTCGTCGAGGAACCCGGTTCGGCGGTCGACGGGCTGATCGAGCGGATCGATCCCGGGGGACCACCACAGCGCCTCGAGTCGACCCGCGGCCAACTCCGCAATCGACGGTCGCAGCGACTCGACGCGGCGGGCGACCTCGATCCGGCCAAGGCCCGGCGGTGGGACGAGCGTGAGATGAAGCGGCCGCTCGGGCGCTTGTTCGACGAGCCGCTGCCCGATCCCGGCGACGTCGTCGGCCTTGATGGGGACGCTGACGACGGCTCCGAGCACGTCGAGGGCACCGGCGAGGTCGTGGATCTCCCGAGCGGCCAGCCCGGGCACTTCGACCACTCCGTCGCGCAACGCTCGCAGCCAGAGCGACCACAGCGTTGCGTCCCGGCGTCGGGCCGCCGCTGCTGCGGGGATCGTCTGGTCGGCGGGCCGGACCACCTCCAGCTCGAGCAGGGTCGCCACCGGCGGCCCCCCGCGCAGTACCCGCCAGGCGTCTCGCCAGGCCACCGCAAAGGTACGCAACACCTCGGCGTGGCGCCGTGGGTCGTCGCGTTCGGGAGGCGATCCACCGCCGAGCCAGCCGCGCCGGGCCAGGCGGGTCGGCCGGTCGATCGGACACCAGCCGGCGACGCCGTCCCCGAGGTGCTCGGCCGCGGTCGCGACGTAGCGGGGCCACCATCGGGACGCTGCCCGCTCGTCATCCCAGCCGCCGGCGTCGTCGAACCACGCCGGAGCGACACCCTCGTACAGCGAGAGCCACACGGCGACGCCGGCTTGTCCCGCTGCGTCGAGCACGGTGCGATACCACTCGATCGTGGCGTGATCGGGCCCGGCCGGGGTGGGGACCAGGCGGGACCAGTCGACCGGCAGCCGCACCGCGCGCACGCCGTGGGAGGCGAGGACCACCAGGTCTTCAGCGGCTCGGGTGGACATACCGTTCGGACGTGCCGGCGCGCGGCGGTCGGCATGATCCGAGTTGGAGGCGTGCCCGAGGGACACGACGAGCGGGCAGACGACCCCGAGTACGGTCACGCGACGAACGGCGAGCGGGTCCACAGCTCGCCGGTGTCGTTGCGCTCCTTGGGCTCTACCTCCCCGGAGAGCTCGACGACCTCCATGGCTTCCGGGAAGCCGCGCAGGTCGATGGTGCCGTGGGGCTGCGCGACGACGCCGGCAGGCAATTCGGCGGTGATCGCTGCGGGAGCGAGCACTTCCCAGGGTCCGGCGACGTCGCACAGGCGGGCGGCGAGGTTGACCGCCGATCCGATGTAGTCGTCGCCTTCGAACAGCAGTGCGTAGCCGGTGGCGAGCCCGGCGCGCAGGTTGAGCGGCCGCACCGCTCGGCGACACCGGTGTTCGAGCTCCAGGGTTGCGGCGACGGCGTCGGGCTGATCGACGGCGACGATCATGCAGCCGTCGCCGAGCCACTTCGCAATTCGCACCCCTCGCTCGGAGGCGACCTCTCGGGCGATCGCCCGGAAGGTGGACAGGATCGCGCCAGCAGCGTCGTCGCCGTGACTGGCGGTGTAATTGGTGAAGCCGCCAAGGTCCACGAACACGAACGTGCGGGGTACGCGCATGACGTCCCGTAGGCTAGGTGATCGGGGGAGCGAGGCGGTGTGCCCATACCGATGGGAGCCGCTACGGTGACGGCCTACGCACGAATCTCGAGTGGGGGTTGTCGTGTCGACGGTCGAACTCGATCGGGCGAATACCGCTGCGGGTGCGGACCAGCCACGGCTCGCCGGGCCGGTCCGACGATGGCAGCGAACCGGTTGGCGGCGGCGTCGTGTCGTCGGTCAGGCGCTCGTGGGCCTGTTGGCGTTGGTGATCGGCGGCTTCGGGTCGTCGCTCGTCTCGTTCGTGGCCACCCCGAACGGCGACACCGTCGAGCAGCGCGCCGTCACCTGGGCGCGAGACCACGGCTTCGGACGGCTCGTTGACGCGGTCGAGCGTTGGGTCTTCTCCGAGCCGCCATCGACCCGGCCGGCCGACGAGCTTGCGCTCACCGTGCCGGTCACGGCGCCGCCCGTGCAGGCGACGGCTCCTGCGACCGTAGCGAGCACGACGACCGTGGCGACCGTGGCGACCGTGGTGCCCGTGGTGCCCTCACCACAGGCCCCGGTCACCCAGGCGCCGGTGACGACGGCACCGCCGACGGTCCCCCCGACCACGGTTCCCCCGCCGCCGGCACGCCCGGCCGATCTGGCGCCTGCCGTCGGTCCGGCGCTGGAAGGCGAAGGCGTGTGGGTTCCTGTCGCATCCGCCGGTGGTCATCCGGCCGTGTGGGCCACGTCTTGGCGTCCTTCGACGGCGTACCCGTCGGTGATCGGGAGCTTCGCCGTCATCGACCAGCGGTATGCGCGCGCCGGTCTGTTCAACGGCTCGGATGTGCCCGGGGGCAAGGACTGGACCCTGGGGAACAAGGTGCCGGCCGAGTTGCAGCCGATGGTCATCGCCGCCTTCAACGGCGGCTTCCGCTTCGAACACATCAAGGGCGGTTACAAGACCGAGGGCCGGGTCGTACGGCCGTTGCTCGACGGGGAGGCCACCCTCGCCGTTGACCGGAACGGGAAGGTGACGGTTGGAGCCTTCGGGCGTGACCTGGTCGACGACGGCACCTGGGTGTCGTTGCGTCAGAACCTCCCACTGCTCGTCGACGCTGGGAAAGCGATGGTCCGTGACAGTAAGGGTGTCTGGTGGGGAGCCGACTTCGGCAACGAGATGTTCGTGCTGCGCTCGTCGGTCTGCGTCCTCGCCGATGGGCGCCTCATGTACGGGGCCGTTGGCAAGGTGGACGCCATCATGCTGTCCGACGTGCTCGCATCGATGGGGTGCGTCCGGGCCATGCAACTCGACATCAACGGCACCTGGCCGACGTTCTTCACGTTCGCGAACGGTCCGGACGGTCAGATCACCCCGTCCTTGCTCGACCGCCGGATGGGTGGTGATCGTGCCCGTTACCTGAAGGGCTCGACGCGGGAGTTCTTTGCGTTCTTCGATACCGCGAATCTGCCGGCCGGGAACATCCTGCAGGCTGCCGGCAGCTGAGCGTTCCGGCTCCTCGGTCGGGCGGTAGCCTCCCGCCATGGCGCTTCGCTTCACGTACTCCCGGTGGGACGGCACCCAGAAAGGGTTCGACCTCGACGCCGACGCCATCCTTGACGAGATCACCGACGACCTGCTGTACCACGGTGATCTCAACAACGCGCTGCGCCGCATGATGCAGAACGGATTCAAGGACCGGAACGGTGAGAAGCTCCAAGGGATCCGTGAGCTGATGGAGAAGCTGCGGCGCAAGCGCCAGGACACCCTCGAGCGTTACGACCTCGGCGGGGTGTACGACGACATCGCCCAAGAACTGCGCGACGTGGTGGACGCCGAGCGTCAATCCCTCGAGCAGCGCCGGAAGGAGGCCGCCGCGTCCCCCGATCCGCGTCAGCAGGAACTTGGCCGTCAGACTGCCGACGACAAGCAGTTCCAACTCGACATGCTCCCGCCCGACCTCGCCGGGCAGGTGCGCGAGCTCCAGCAGTACGACTTCACCTCCGCCGAGGCCCAGCAACGGTTCGAGGAACTGCTCGACCGGCTGCGACAGCAGCTGATGCAGCAGTACGTCAACCAGATGTCCGGTGCGATGCAGAACATCGACGAAGCCCAGATGCAGCGGATGAAGGACATGCTGTCGAGCCTCAACGAGATGCTCGACAAGCGGTCCCGGGGTGAGGACCCGGGCTTCGAGGAGTTCATGCAGCGCTTCGGGGACTTCTTCCCCGAGAACCCGCAGAACCTCGACGAACTGCTCGAGGTGATGGCCCAGCGCATGGCGAACATGCAGCGGATGCTCAACTCGATGACGCCCGAGCAGCGCGCCCAGCTCCAAGGCCTGAGCGAGCAGCTCCTGCAGGACATGGATCTCAACTGGCAGGTACAGCAACTCGGCGAGCACCTCCGCGGCCTGTTCCCGCAGATGGGATGGGAGCAGCGCTACGACTTCTCGGGTCAGGATCCGCTCGGGTTCGCCGAGGCCGCCCAGCTCTTCGACCAGCTCGGCGACATGGATCAACTCGAGCAGCTCCTGCGGGGCGCAACCAATCCCGGCGCCCTCGCCGAAGCCGACCTCGACAAGGTTTCCGATCTGCTGGGCGACGATGCGGCGCGGTCGCTCGAGCGGCTCGCCGAACTGGCGAAGATGCTCGAGAACGCCGGGCTGATCGAGAACAAGGAAGGCCGCTACGAGCTCACCCCTCGAGGCATCCGCAAGATCGGTGCGAATGCGCTCGAAGATCTGTTCGCCAAACTCACCAAGGACAAGATGGGTGGCCACCAGATCGCCCGTACGGGGATCGGCCACGAGCGCACCTACGACTCGAAGCCCTACGAGTTCGGCGACCCGTTCAACCTCGACCTTCACCGCACGATCCGCAACGCGATCACCCGGCAAGGTTCGGGCACGCCGGTGCGGCTGTCGTCGGAGGATTTCGAGATCGAGCGAACCGAGGTGCTCACGCGGTCCTCGACGGTGCTGATGCTCGACTTGTCGTTGTCGATGCCGATGCGGGACAACTTCCTCCCGGCGAAGAAGGTGGCGATGGCACTGCACTCGCTCATCTCCACCCAGTTCCCGCGTGACTACCTCGGCATCGTCGGCTTCTCGGAGGTGGCCAGGATCCTGAAGGCCGAACAGCTCCCCGAGGTGTCGTGGGACTTCGTGTACGGCACGAACATGCAGCATGCCTTCCTGCTCAGCCGGCAGCTGCTGGCGCGTCAGACCGGCACCAAGCAGATCATCATGATCACCGACGGCGAGCCGACCGCCCACATCGAACCCGACGGCGAGGTGTTCTTCTCGTACCCGCCCGTGCCCGAGACGGTGCAGGCCACCCTGCGCGAGGTGCAGCGCTGCACGCGGGACGGCATCCGGATCAACACCTTCATGCTCGACGCCAATGCGTACCTCAAGGCCTTCGTCGAGAAGATCACCAAGATGAACCGGGGGCGGGCGTTCTACACGACCCCGGAGAACCTTGGCGACTACGTCCTCGTCGATTTCATCGAGCACAAGCGTTCGCTCAGCCGCCGGGGGAACCGCCGAGGGGCCTAGTCCCGGTGCCCTCAGCCGGTGGCCGGAAGCCGCACGGTGAACCGGGCTCCTCCGAGCGGGCCGTCGTCGACGGTGACGTCACCGCCGAGGCACCCAACCGTGGACCTCACGACCGCAAGGCCCAGCCCGACCCCTCCGGCATCGCGGGAGCGCGACTCCTCGGTGCGGGCGAAGCGTTCGAAGATCCGCTCCCGGTCGTCGGTCGGCGCGCCGTCCCCGTCGTCGTCGACGACGATCACCACGGTGCCGTCGTCGTCCCGCACCGTGAGCGCGATGCGCTCGTGTCCGTGTCGGGCGGCGTTGTCGAGCAGATGCCGCAGGATTCGGGTCGCTTGCGGCCGTGCGATCGCCGCCGCCGCAGGCGGCGATGACGAGCGGGGCGCCGAGCGCAATCGAGATCAGCGGCAAAGAGCGGGAACGGGTTCGGCGGTGCATGGTGCACACGTTGCCGAAGGCGTCCTGAGAGCGCCCTGAGAGCTGCTGAGGTCCTTCTCAGGCAGGAGCTACGCGCGAATCGTGGTTGAGCTCGCGCAGAAGATGAATCCACCCCTTGCGGAAAACCGTGTGCTATGTGCAGAATGACATCGTTGTAACTACAAAGGTGTGGGATTCGATGAGACGTCGGGCCCCACGCCGACCGGCAGCCCGCAGGCGGTTCCGGAGGAGGCGGCGGCGATGCGCTACGACGAACACAACGAAACACAGTGGCAGGACGAGGCGAACTGTCTCGGGGTCGATCCCGACCTTTTCTTCCCCGAGCGTGGAGCGTCCACCCGTGAGGCGAAAGAGGTGTGCCGAGCCTGTGCCGTTCGTTCCGAGTGTCTCGAGTTCGCCCTTGCGAACGGTGAGAAGTTCGGTATCTGGGGCGGGCTGTCAGAGCGAGAGCGCCGTCGGATCCGCCGGCAGCGGGCGCTCAACGTGCGCCGTACTGCGACGGCCTGACCGACCGACAGCACCGGATTCGTTCCGCTAGCCTTTGCGCATGCTTGCGTTCCTCAACGGCCCCGAACTGTGGATCGTGCTGGGCGTGGTCGTGCTCGTCTTCGGTGGAACTCAGATCCCGAAGTTGGCGCGGTCGCTCGGCCAGGCACAGAAAGAGTTCAAGAAGGGCCTTACCGAGGGCGCTGCGGACGACGCGTCCGACGCCGACTCGAAGAAGTAGGCAGCCGGCGCATCACGCGGTGTCCCGCCTGCCCTACCGGCGTCGGGAACCGGTCGGGAACCGGACCGCGAGCTGAGTCGTTGAGATGACCGACCTGTCACCACCGGAAGGGGCGCCGCCCCGTTCGCCGTCGTGGGAGGACATCGCCCGGGATCACGGTCGGTTCCTCTACACGATTGCGTACCGGCTGACAGGCAACCACGAAGACGCGCAAGATCTCGTCCAAGAGGTGCTGCTCCGGGTGCGCCGGGGGCTGGCCACCTACCAGCCGGGGTCGTTGGAGGGTTGGTTGAGCCGGATCACGACGAATGCGTTCCTCGACGACGTGCGCAAGCGTAAGCGTCGACCGTTCGAGGTGGTGCCCGAACTGCCCGACCGGGTGTTCGGCGTCGACGACGACCCCGACGAGGCGTTGCAGCGGTCGCGGTTGCCCGATGATGTCCAAGCAGCGATCAGGTCGTTGCCGATCGACTTCCGGACCGCACTCGTGCTGTGCGACGTCGTCGGACTGGACTACGCCGAGATCGCAACGGCGACCGGCGTGCCGGTCGGGACGGTCCGCAGCCGCCTTCACCGGGCCCGAGGGCAGCTGCGCCAGTTGCTCGGACCGATGCGCGCGGAGGTCGGACCGTGAGCGGGTCATGGGACGGACAGCACCCGCACGACCTGCTGGCGGCGTACGGCGACGGCGAGCTCGGCGTCGCCGAGCGTATGGCGGTGGCGGCGCACTTGGCGGGGTGTCGAGCATGCCGGGCCGAACTGTCCGATGCGATCGAGATCCGGGCGCTCGTGCGATCGCTGCCCGACATCGAACCGCCGGCCGGGTTCTACGAGCGGGTGCTCGTGGCCGGTCCATCGCCGCGCGGTCGCACGCACCGACGTGCCCGTGTCGCGGCCGTCAACCTGGTCGCAGCCGGTGCACTGTGGATCGGGGTGCTCGGCGTGCTCGGGGTGCGGGACGGCACGTCGATCACCCCGGACCTGCGCAGCCTGCTGGGTCAGCACACCACGCTCGCCACGGTCGGGTCCGGCGCGGCGGCCCCGGTGCCGGTCGCTGCGCCCCGAAGCTTGTCGGGCGACTACGTCCTGGTCCGGGCCATGACCGTCGACGGTTGGCCCCAGTACCTCTACGAGGACGCCGAGGGTCGAACCCTGTCGGTGTTCGCTCGCCCCGGTCGGTTGCGGGAAGAGGCCTTGCCGACGACCAGACGGGCTGTGGCGGTCAACGGTGTGTCGGGGTGGGCGGTCACGATCGACGAGCAGGAGGTCGTGTTCCTGCAGAAGCCGGGGTCGGTCGTCGTGCTGGTAGGCGACGACATGCGGGATGCGACAGCGGACGCCGCCATGGAGCCGATCCTCGAGCGCCGTGACGATCTCGGGATTGTCGACCAGTTGGTCGGAGCTGGTCGAGCGCTGCTCGAGACCTTCGGCCTCGCCGCCTGAGCGGCTGAATCGACGCAGCGCAGGCGCGACGACGCCCCGGGCGCGAGCCCGGGGCGTCGTCGGATCGACTGGTTTAGGTCAGGCGGCGGAGACGGCGAGGCGCCGGCGCTTCAGGATGCGTCGCCGTTCCCGTTCGGAGGTGCCGCCCCACACGCCGTGGTCGATCCGGTTCTCCAGAGCGTAGGAAAGGCACTGGTCCTTCACGGCGCAGGTGCCGCAGATCTTGCGGGCGCGGTCAACACCCACCCCGTCGGAAGGAAAGAAGGTTGCAGGCGGATACTGCCTGCAGTTGCCGTCGTTCATCCATGCGGTTTCGCTGTCGTCGAACATCGCTGTCTCCCTGGGCTCCGTCTGTCAGCGGAGGCTGCCCGAACCGGGTCTCCACAACCCGTTACAAACGGTTATCGGCGAACTCGACGAAGAGTTGAGACGTTGAGTTCCCAAAATCCAGAAATTCTCGGAGGAAGGCGACCATGACGACCCCCCTGCTCCCCCCGCAGATGGGATCCTTGCCGGCGACGGAGCTGCCCTCGCCGGTCATCACACCCCCCGTGAACTGGTCGGATGTCGCTGACAGCACCCTGGACGGCGCTGCGACTCGCCGTCCAGGGTCGCACGGTCCACAAGATCGTGACAAGCGTCATACCAGACGGGAAGGCGGTCGACGAACGGCAATGCTGGCTGCCCTGCTCGCTGCGCTCATCGCAGCTCCGTCGGCATCGGTGACCACTGCGCTGCTCCTGAGGGAACCGGGCCGCACCTCGCCGGCTGGGGGCATCGACGTCCAGGCGGTGCTGCGCACCGTGGCGCCATCGGTGGTCACGATCGAGACCGGTCGGGCCGGCGCCGATCGCATCTTTGGCTCGGGGGCCGGATCCGGCGTCGTGCTCAGCAGCGACGGCCTCGTGCTTACCAACGCCCACGTCGTGGCGGGCGCCGACGCCATCCGGGTCGCCGTCTCCGGTGGGCCTCCTCGGCCGGCCGATCTCGTCGGCAGCTCTCCATCGGTCGACATCGCCCTGGTGCGGGTTCGTGACGCGAGCGGCCTGGTGCCCGCGACGCTCGGCTCCTCCGTCGCAGTGGCCGTCGGCGACGACGTCGTCGCGATCGGGTACGCGCTCAGCCTCGGTGATGCGCCGACGGTGACCCGGGGCATCGTGTCGGCGAAGGGTCGCTCGCTCGAGGCCGACGGGATCGTGCTCGACGACTTGCTGCAGATCGATGCCGCGATCAACCGGGGCAACTCCGGTGGTCCGCTCGTCAACTCCGCTGGGCAGGTGATCGGCATCAACACGGCGGGCATTCCCAACGCACAGAACCTCGGGTTCGCCATCGAGATCGATGCGGTCCGGCCCGTCGTCGAGCAGTTGCTCGCCGGTCGGGGGGAGCTCGAGGTCCGGGGGTTCCTCGGGGTGACGACCCGCGCCGTGGGTGAGCTTGCCCGCGAAGCCCGGGACGGCTTGCGAACCGCAGAGGCAACAGGGCTCGTCGTGCTCCGGGTGCAACCAGGATCGGGAGCTGCAGACGCAGACCTGCGTGTCGGCGACGTGATCCTCGCCATCGACGGACGCTCGGTGGAGACGCCGACCGACCTCGGTGATCTGTTGCGGACCCGTTCGGCAGGTGACAGCGTCACTGTGGACCTCGACCGGCAGGGGGAACGCCGATCCGTTACGGCGAGGCTGGGATCCCGGGCCGTACCGGCAGGGCGATGAGCTCGACCCGACCCCGCCAGCCCCTCCGTCGGGATCGGCCATGGTCGCCGATCACCCAGACCCGGTCGTAGGGTCGCCGAGCAACGTGACGAAGTGCAGCACCCTGCGTGGCCCACATCGTGCGGACCCGCGAGCCGGGTACGAGTTCGTCGAGGACCGCCCGGATGTGCGTCTCGGCGAGCGCGCTTCGCTGCTGCTCGATCTCCTCGGCCCGGCGGAGGTCGACCAACGTCGGACCGTCGATCTCTCCGCAGCCGTACGCCAGCCCGAACCAGGCGCCGGAGGGCTCGACGACGACGACATCGATCGGATCGGCGAACTCGTCGGCGAGCCGGGCTCGCAGCGCATCGATGGCGCGCTCGACATCGTCACCGGGGAAAAGAACGACTGCCGTGCGGGGGTATGGCGCCCGAACCATGAGGGGAGATTCCCAGAACAGGGTGACCGCCCGGTGTACCCGAGGTGAACGACCGCTGGCGGTAGGAGGAAGTCGACCCTCAGCGACGGACGGAACCGACGAGCGCCGGGAGCTGGCGGACCGACGCCAGGAGATGCGTATGGGGAACGGTGGCCAACTGGGCGCTGTCGTGGGCTCCGGTGAGCACGCCGGCGACGATGCCGGCGCCCGCCCGCGAACCGGCGAGCAAGTCGTTCGTGGTGTCGCCGACGACTGCGACGTTCCGGACGTCGGTGGCCCCGAGCCGAAGTACGGCGGTCAGCACCATGTCGGGGAACGGCCGTCCCCGCCCGAGCGGCGTATCGGACGGCGACAGCGCAAGGTCGGCGAGATCGGACCAGCCGAGCGACGCGAGGAGCAGGTCCCGGGTGGCGGCGGAAAAGCCGGTGGTGAAGCAGAGGCGCACGCCGATGCTGCGCAGGGTCTCGATCGCCTCGGCGGCCCCGTCGATCGGTGCCACTGCACCGCCGGCCACCACCTCGGCGTAGGCGGACTCGAAGGCCTCGTTCGCCGCCCGGGCCGCCGTGTCGGAGCCGTAGAGCTGGCGGAACACCTCGATCTTCGACTGGCCCATCGTCGTGCGGACCACGGTCAGGGCTGCATCGAGGTCGAGCGCGCCGTGTTGGGCCTCGATCGCATGTGCCGCGGCGACGAACGCCGCCTCGACGGCGCCATCGTCGCGAACGGTGGTGCCGGCGAGATCCAGGCAGGCGAGCTCGACGGGGGCGGTCATACCGGGACTCCGGCGAGGGCAAGAGTCTCCTCGGCGATCGCCGGGGAAAGCGTCATGCCGCGACCTCCCGGCCCGGTGACGACCCAGACCCCGGGTTCGGGGGAGACGCGGACACAGACCGAGCCGTCGGTCGGCTGCGAGTAGACGCCGGACCATCGGCGTCTCGTCGGCGGGAGCTGCCGTCCGAGAATCGTCTCGGCTCGCTGACGCAGGTGGTCGTACGGACCTTCGACCACGCCGACGTCGAAGGGCTCGTCGTAGGCATGGGTGTCTCCGATGGTGATCCGCCCGTCGAGCCGCTGGACGGCGAGCAGCTGCATACGGTGCTCGACAGCCACCGCCGACTGCGCGGGGAGTCGATCGAGCGCCAGGCCGGCGAAGGCCGGGTAATAGCGCAACGAGTCGATGTCGGCGAGCGAGGTCGTCCAGGCGATCGGGTCCGCTTCGGTGTCCATCATCTGCAACCGGCAGCGTCGCAGCGGGGCCCCGGCGAGTGCCTCGGCCGCAAGGCCCTCGTGCTCGGCCCCGGGGCACATCACCACGACGTCGCCCGTCTCGCCCCGGCCGCGGTCGTCGCGCACCGCCCCTTGGGCCAGGGACACGACGCGTCGACCCGGCTCGAAGCGGTACCGGCCGCTCGCAGCCATGGCCTCACGCATGGCGCCGAGCACGAGTTCGGGTTCGACGGTGGCGTCGAGCCGGCAATGAAGGGCGCCGGCCACATCCCCGCGCCCGGCCGGGTGGCAGCGCCGGACCGCGCCGGCGTCGAGCAGTTCGAACCCGCGCTCGTCGGCGTCGGGCAACACCATCGCTCCGGCGAGCACGGCGAGTTCGTCCTCGCTCACGGCGACGGTCAGCGAGCCGTTGGGCCGGAACCCGCTCGCCGGGACGGCCGCAGCGAGCTCGGCCCACAGCGTGCGGGCGCGTCGGGCGGCGGCGAGCTCCGGACCCGGCGCCCGTCCGCTCACCCAGACGAGACCGAAGTTCCGCACGCTCGCCCGGCGGGGAGCGGCGTCGAGCTCGAGGTGCACGACCTCGAGCCCGGCGGTCACGGCCCGCCAGGCGTGCATCGTGCCGAGGATGCCGGCCCCGACGACCACGATTCGTTCCACGCCGTGATTGTGTCCCCGACGGGGAGACGGCAGGTGAACGCGATCTCATCCGGGCGAACGGACGGCGAACGCCAGGTGAGTTCTCGGTGAGGACTGGCGACGCCTGCTGACGGACCGCCGCCCGGTAAACTGATGGCCCCATGTCGAACGTCTCCGCCCCTGACGCACCTCGTGCCCACGCCCGGGTCGTGTACCTCGGGCCCGTGTCGCCGCACTGGGAGGTCTACAGCGACTTCGGCGACCGTGGCGTCGTCGAGGAGTTCCGGGCCCGTGTCCTGGCTCGTTTGGTCCTGCTCCCTCGTGACGACCCGCAGTTCCGCCGAAACCGTGAGCGCATCCTTCGCGATGCGGAGCGCGAGCGGATCCTGCTCGACTGGGATCTCGGGCTGCCCGACGACGTCGGCTGATCCCGGGCGAAAGGTCCGCGCCGTGGGACTCGGACTCCCTTGCGCCGGCCCGTAATGTCGAGAGCGTGGACGTCCCGGCCATCGCCCACCTGCTCAACCGCGAGCTCTCCTGGCTCGACTTCGATGCTCGCGTCCTCGCGCTCGCCGCCGATGCGGCCATCCCGCTGCTCGAGCGGGTGAAGTTCGCGGCGATCTTCTCCAACAACCTCGACGAGTTCTTCCAGGTCCGTGTCGCAGCGCTGAAAGATCAAGAGGCGGCGGGCTACACGCGGCCCTCGCCCGACGGCCGCACCGCGGCCCAGCAGCTCGGCGCGATCAGCGCAGCGGTCTCTGCCCTCGTCGACCGCCAGGAGTCGATCGTCCTCGACGAGTTGCTCCCGGCCCTGCACGGCGTCGGGATCGAGCTGCGCCGCTGGTCCGAGCTCGACCCGGCGGATCGGGCCCATCTCGTCCAGCTGTTCGAGCAGCGGGTCTTCCCAGTCCTCACCCCGCTGGCGGTCGACCCGGCCCACCCGTTCCCGTACATCTCGAACCTGTCGCTGAACCTCGGGGTCACCGTCGTCGACCCCACCGGCGGCGAGCGGCGCTTCGCCCGGGTCAAGGTGCCCCGCCTCCTGCCCCGCTTCGTCGAGGTGCCGGGCACCTTCCGTTTCGTGCCGCTCGAGGACCTGATCGCCGTCCACCTGTCGTCGCTGTTCCCCGGCATGGACGTGACCGACTGCTGGACGTTCCGGGTGACCCGCAACAACGATCTCACCCTCGACGACGAGGAGGAGGCCGATGACCTTCTCGCTGCCGTCGAGATGGAACTGCGCCGTCGGCGATTCGGGCGGGCGGTGCGCCTCGAGGTCGCCGCAGGGATGCCGGCGGCGATGCGGGAGCTGCTCGTGCGCGAGCTCGATCTGCGCGACGAGGACGTCTCGTTGCACCGGGCCCCGCTCGACCTGACCGGCCTGTTCCAGTTCCACGGCCTCGATCGCCCGGACCTGAAGGACGAGGCGTGGCCGCCGGTCACGGCACCGCCGTTCCAGGAGGCGCTCGACGGCGAGCGAAGCGTGTTCGCCGTGCTGCGCGATCGAGACGTGCTCGTGCACCACCCGTACGAGAGCTTCGCCGATTCGGTGGAGCAGTTCATCGAAGCCGCCGCCGACGACCCGCGCGTGCTCACGATCAAGATGACGCTCTACCGGGCGGGCGCGAACAGCCCGATCCTGGGCGCACTGATGCGAGCTGCCGAGCGCGGGGTGCAGGTGGTGGCC
>JBEIFW010000017.1:0-29690 GCA_040382215.1 Acidimicrobiales bacterium | reverse complement strand
GCTCGCTCGGCCTGCACCTCGGCCAGGATGCCCGGTCCCGCCGCATTCACGAGGTCCTCGGCGGCGTCGAGGACAGCAGCCGCAGTCCCGTCGTCGAGACCTGGCGGCTCCTGTGGGGTTCGTGGCGTCACGAGGGAGCCGTACTCCCAGGACACGTCGGCGAGACGGGGCTCGAAGCGGTCACACTGGGCGGGACATCGCCACGGGGCTTCGGGGGCGAGATCGAGGTTGCACTTGCGGACCGTCTCGCCGTTCGCGTACGTCCGGCTCTCGAACTGTTTGCATTCCTCCCGCATCGGCACGGAAGGCATTCTCGCGTCGTCCTGCCTGCGCTCGAAGGGCGAGACGGCTACTTCTTGCGGTACTTCTTGCGCTTGTTCGGGTTCGGCTTGCGCTTCTTCGCGTCTGCTGCGGCCTGATCGGCCAGAGCCGTCGGAGCAAACTCGGCGAACAGCGCCTCGACATCCGCAAGCACTGCTGCGGCCGAGCCGTCGTCGAGACTCGGCAGGTCGGTGTCGAGTGCCTCTGCGCCGAATCGGGCGTTGCTCCACGACAGGTCGATGCGTCGACCCTCGTACCGATCGCAGTCGGCCGGGCAACGGAATGGTGCTTCCGGAGCCCGGCCGAGGTTGCACCGGCGCAGAGAGTCGCCGTTGGCGAGGGTCCGGCTCTCGAAGTGGGTGCAGTCCTCTCGCATGCCCATGGCGCCGCCAGTCTGCCAGCGTTCGCTCGCCGTCGGTCGGTCAGCCGACCGAGCCCTCCATCTGCAGCTCGATCAGACGGCTCCACTCGACGGCGTACTCCATGGGCAGGGTGCGCGTGATCGGTTCGATGAAGCCGTTCACGATCAGACCCATCGCTTGCTCCGAGGACAACCCTCGGCTCATCAGGTAGAAGAGCTGCTCGTCTGCGACCTTCGACACGGTGGCTTCGTGTCCGATCTGGGCGTCGCGTTCGCCGACCTCCATGTACGGGAACGTACGGCTGACGGATTCCTCGTCGAGGATCAGCGCGTCGCACTGGACGTGGCTCTTGCAGCCGTGCGCGCCGTCCTCCACCCGGACCAGGCCGCGGTACGTGGTGATGCCGCCGTCCTTGGAGATCGACTTCGACACGATCTTGGACGAGGTCTCCGGTGCGGCGTGAACCATCTTCGCTCCGGCGTCCTGGTGCTGACCGGGGCCTGCGTAGGCGACCGACAGCACTTCCCCGGTTGCCTTCGGACCGACGAGGTACACGGCGGGGTACTTCATCGTGAGCTTCGAGCCGATGTTGCCGTCGATCCATTCCATATGGCCCTCGGCCTCGACCCGGGCCCGCTTGGTGACCAGGTTGTAGACGTTCGGCGACCAGTTCTGGATGGTCGTGTATGTCACCCGGGCCGACGGCTTCACCACGATCTCGACGACGGCCGAGTGCAGCGAGTCCGACGTGTATACCGGCGCCGAGCAGCCCTCGATGTAGTGCACCTTCGAGCCTTCGTCGGCGATGATCAGCGTCCGCTCGAACTGACCGGCGTTCTCGGAGTTGATCCGGAAGTAGGCCTGCAGAGGCATCTCGCATTCGACACCCGGCGGCACGTAGATGAACGACCCGCCCGACCACACGGCCGAGTTGAGCGCCGAGAACTTGTTGTCGCCGGGTGGAATCACGGTGCCGAAGTACTGCTTCACCAACTCGGGGTACTCGCGAACCGCGGTATCCATGTCGCAGAACAGGATTCCCCGGGCCTCCAGGTCCTCCCGGTTCTTGTGGTAGACGACTTCGGACTCGTACTGGGCCGTGACCCCGGCGAGGTATTTGCGCTCCGCTTCCGGGATGCCGAGCTTCTCGTAGGTCGCCTTCATCTGCTCGGGCAGGTCGTCCCACTCGTCGACCTGCTCGGCGGTCGGCTTGATGTAGTAGAAGATGTCCTGGAAGTCGATGTCGGGCATGTTCACGGCGAACCACGGCGCCATGGGTTTGCGCTCGAAGGTCCGCAGCGAGCGCAGCCGGAACTGCTTCATCCAGTTCGGCTCACCCTTCCACCAGGACATCTGGTCGACGACGCCTTCATCCAAGCCCTTGGCCGGCTTGAACACGTAATCTTCCTCGTCGGACCAGCCGAGCTTGTAGCGGGACAGGTCGAGGTCGGCGATGCTCACGGAGCGGTCCTCCTGGGAACGGGGGCCGTGCGAGGTATTTGCACTACGCCGATAGTAACAATTCGTCCCCCGAATGCCACGGCCGGCCGCCAGGTCCGGTGTGCCGAACCGCTCAGGTGCGGTGTGTTCAGGCGGTGCCGGTGGCGAGGAGGGCGGCGAAGGAGTCGCCGTCGACCGCTCGAGAGAACAGCCAGCCCTGGGCCGCCCGGATGCCGCGCCGCCGGAGGCCTTCGAGCTGGCCGGGCTCCTCGACGCCCTCGCCGCAGACGTCGAGGCCGAGCCCTTCGGCGAGCAGCGCGATCGAGTCGACGATCGCCTCGTCCTTGACGTCCGATCCGAGACCGGCCACGAATGACCGGTCGACCTTGATCCCGTCGACCGGAAGGTGCTTCAGGTAGAGCAGTGACGAGTACCCCGTCCCGAAGTCGTCGACATCGATCCGGACGCCGAGGTCGCGCAGCGCCTCGAGGTTTCCGCTGACGGCCTCGTCGGCGTGGAGCAACGTCGACTCGGTGATCTCGAGCCCGAGCCGGTTCGGCGGGAGCCCACAGTCGATCAACGCAGCGCGCACGTCGTCGGCGAAGGCATGGTCGGTGAGCTGGGTCGCCGACGCATTCACGCGCAGGCGGAACGCTGCGGGCAGCGGCCATCGGGCCGCCTCGCGAAGGCTGCGCTCCAGGATGCGGCGACCCAGTTCGGGCATGAGCCCGCTCGATTCGGCGGTGTCGACGAATTCCCAGGCCTCGCGCAATCCGAGCGTGGGGTGGTTCCATCGCAGCAGCGCCTCGGCGCCGATGATCCGACGGGTCTCGGTGTCGACCACCGGCTGGAAATGCACGTCGAGCTCGCCGTTGCGCAACGCGTCTTCGAGTTCGTGCACCAGCCGTCGTCGCTGGGCGCGGGCTTCGTCCATCGTCCGGTCCCATGCGCTGATCGGACGCCGCCGCTGCCTGGCGTCGAGGAGCGCATGCGAGGCGCGCAGCACGATCTGCTCCAAGGACTCGTCGATCCGGGCGGACGCAATCCCGATCGTGACGTCGAGGTGGACGGAGCGGTGTTCGTCGAGCCGGATCGGCTGCGTGACCGCATCCCGCACGCGTTCGGCCAGGGTGATCAGCTCGGGCAGTTCGCCCGCGGCGAGCACGACGAACTCGTCGCTGCCGGGCCGAACGACCGTGCCGTCTCGGCCGACGATGGTCAGGATCCGGCGTCCGACCTCGACGAGGATCCGGTCGCCCCTCGCACGCCCGAACAGGTCGTTCACCTCGCCGAAACGGTCGAGGTTGCACAGCAGCGCCCCGGTTCCGCCTGCGTCGCTGTCGTGCAGGGCGAGACGGTTGGGTAGGCCGGTGAGCGGGTCGCGCTGGGTGAGCTGCAGCAGCCGGCGCTCCGCTTCGACGTGGTGGGTCACGTCCCACCCCGACAGCAGCCAGCCCTCGATCCCCGGTTGGTCGCGTGCGTCGACGAACTCGATCTCGACCCAACGAACCCCTGCGAGCGTCTGGATGCGCCAGACCGGGCTGTTGGACACCTGTCCGGCCCGCCGGCGGGCCTGCTCGTCGGGCGCCAGGAACTCGTCGACGCGCTGACCCACGGCGCTCCGACCGAGCAACCGGGTCACGGCCGGGGTCTCCCACCGTACGACGTCGTCGTGGCCGATCACGACGTGGAGGCCGTCGGCCCGGATCGGGGTGTTCCCCGGCGCGTCGGCCCCCGCTGGGGCGGCGAGCAGGGCTTCGACCCGGGGCCGGACGCGCACCACGATCCCGCCCGTCGGTCCGGCCCGGTCGTCGATCAACTCGACGTCGAACTCCCGCCAGCCGCGTAATTCGCTGCGGAATCGGACCAGGTAGGGGCCCGCGGGAAGCCCATCCTGGATCCGGCGCCGGGCGGCGGCGATGACGCTGCGATGATCGGGGTGGACGCGCAGGTAGAGCTCTTCGAGGCTCGTGACGTCGCCGAGTTCCGCCCGTGCCTCGTCGGACATCCAGGCCACTGATCCGGTGCGCAGCAGGAGCACGAGGTCGTGGCGCGCAGCGGCCCGCAGGCTCGCCTCGGCCAAGCTCGGTCGCTCCTCGATCACGACGCCCCCGCCTTCCTGCTCCGCGCGGCGTTCGTGAAACTACTCATTGTGAGATCCGGTCCGGCGCCCAACGTTCTTGACGATTTGGTGACGAAATGAGGGTCGCGCTTGTACGTTGGGGCCGACCATGCCGCCCGCGGATCCGCTCGCCCTGTTCTCCCCGGCGGTCCGGTCCTGGTTCGCGGCGGCGTTCCCCCAGCCCACCGAACCTCAGGTGCTCGGCTGGCCGGCGATCGCGACCGGCTCCCACACCCTGGTGTGTGCCCCGACCGGTACCGGCAAGACCCTCACGGCGTTCCTCTGGGGTCTCGACCGTCTCCTGACCACGGCGGTTCCCGAGCGGGAACGCCGGACCCGGGTGGTGTACGTGAGCCCCCTGCGAGCGTTGGCGTTCGACGTGGACAAGAACCTGCGGGCCCCCCTTGCCGGCATCCGGCTTGCTGCCGAGCGGATCGGCGTAACGGTCGCGGACGTGGTGGTCGGGATGCGCACCGGCGACACGACGGCGCGCGAGCGGGCGGGGCTCGTACGACGGCCACCGGACTTGCTGATCACGACGCCCGAGTCGCTCTACCTGATGCTCACCTCGTCGGCGCGCGAGACCCTCGCCGGGGTCGAGGCGGTGATCGTCGACGAGATCCATGCTTTGGCGCCGACCAAGCGCGGGGCGCACCTGGCACTCAGCCTGGAGCGGCTCGAGGCCCGCTGTGAACGACCGCCGCAACGCATCGGTCTGTCCGCCACCCAGCGGCCGCTGTCGGAGATCGCCCGGTTCCTCGGGGGTTTCGAAGCGCCCGACCGTCTGCGCCCGGTGACGGTCGTGGACGCAGGGATCCGCAAAGAGCTTGCCCTCGAGGTCGTGGTACCGGTCGAGGACATGGCGGACCTCGGTCGGCCGGTCACCGAACTCGGCCCCGGTGAGTTGCGCTCCGGCCCGGCGACGGCAGCGTTGGCGGGCCCGGTGCGCAAGAGCATCTGGCCGTCGGTGTATCCGGAGGTCCTTCGCCGCATCCTCGCCCACCGATCCACGATCGTCTTCTGCAACGCCCGCCGGGCGGCCGAACGGCTGGCCGCCAAGCTGAACGAACTCGCCGATCTCGAAGGGCTCGGCGGGCCGGACGGGACCGAGTTGGTCAAGGCCCACCACGGATCGTTGGCGCGCGAGCAGCGCGTTGTCATCGAGGACCAGCTCAAGCGCGGGGTCCTGCGCGCCATCGTGGCCACCAGCTCGCTCGAGCTCGGCATCGACATGGGGGCGGTGGACCATGTCGTGCAAGTGGAATCCCCGGGATCGGTGTCGCGCGGCCTGCAGCGGGTCGGGCGCGCCGGGCACTCGGTCGGCGAGCCGTCATCGGGCACGATCTTCCCGAAGCACCGCTCCGATCTCCTGGAAGCTGCGGTCGTCGCCGGGCGGATGCGAGCGGGGCTCGTCGAGGAGACCCGTTACCTGCGCAACCCGCTCGACGTCCTTGCGCAGCAGGTGGTCGCCGCAGTGGCCATGGAGGACTGGCCGGTCGACCGCCTGGCCGCCCTCGTGCGACGCACGGCGGGGTTCGCCGAGCTGACCGACGACGTGTGGCACGCGACGATCGATCTCCTCGCCGGGCGGTATCCGTCCGAGGAGTTTGGCGAACTGCGACCGCGCCTGGTCTGGGACCGAACGGCCGGCACGTTGCGGGCCCGCGACGGGAGCCGACGGCTGGCCGTCACCTCGGGGGGCACGATCCCCGACCGGGGCCTGTTCGGCGTGTTCTTGCCCGACGGGACTCGGGTCGGTGAGCTCGACGAGGAGATGGTCTACGAGAGCCGTCCCGGCGAGGTGTTCGTGCTCGGGGCCTCGGCCTGGCGGATCCAGGACATCACCTTCGAACGCGTCACCGTGGTACCCGCCCCCGGGGAGCCGGGGAAGATGCCGTTCTGGCACGGCGACCGGCCCGGGCGACCGCTCGAGCTCGGCCGGGCGTTGGGCGCGTTCGTACGACAGCTCCGAGGGCAGTCGGCCGAGGCCGCCGTCGAGCGTCTGCGGGTCGACGACGGGCTCGATGCCTGGGCGGCCCAGAACCTGGTGCAATACCTCGCCGACCAGGCGAACGCGACCGGCGCCGTTCCTGACGATCGGACCGTCGTGGTGGAACGGTTCCGGGACGAGATCGGCGACTGGCGGGTCTGCATCCTCAGCCCGTTCGGCTCTCCTGTCCACGCCCCGTGGGCGATGGCGATCGAGCGTCGTCTCGCGGACCGCCACGGGATGCCCGTCGAGGTCATGTGGTCCGACGACGGGATCGCCGTGCGGCTGCCGGAGGCGATCACCGAACTCGACCTCGACGACGTGGCCCTTGCCCCGGACGAGATCGAACGGGCGCTGGTGGAGGTGCTGCCGTCGACCTCGCTGTTCGCCGCCCGCTTCCGGGAGTGTGCGGCGCGGGCGCTGCTGCTGCCCCGTCGTCGGCCCGACCGGCGAACGCCGTTGTGGCAGCAGCGTCAACGGGCCGCAGACCTGCTCGCGGTCGCAGCGCGGCATCCCACGTTCCCGATCCTGCTCGAGACCTCCCGGGAATGCCTGCAGGACGTGTTCGACCTGCCGGCCCTGCGGGAGGTGTTGCGCGATCTGCAGGCGCGCCGGATCCGCCTGGTGTCGGTGGACACGGATCGAGCGTCGCCGTTCGCGCAGGGGCTGCTGTTCAACTGGGTTGCGAACTACCTCTACGACGGCGACGCGCCGTTGGCCGAGCGGCGCGCTGCGGCGCTCTCGCTCGACCGGGATCTCCTGCGGGAGCTGCTCGGGGCCGAGGAGCTCCGCGAGCTGATCGACCCTGGTGCCCTCGCCGACGTCGAGCTCGAGCTGGCCGATCTCACCGAACACCGGCGGGCCCGATCGGCCGACGAACTGCACGACCTGTTGCGTCGGCTCGGCGATCTGACCGTCGACGAGCTCGACGTGCGCGCCGAGCCGGGGGACGGGTCCGTCGCCTCTTGGGTCGCCGAGCTCGAACGGTCGCGTCGGGCGCTCCCGGTACGGGTCGCGGGCGAGGTGCGCTGGATCGCCGGTGAGGACGCGTCCCGCTACCGCGATGCGCTCGGCTGCGCGCTGCCGCTGGGGCTTCCCGCAGCGTTCACCGAGCCGGTCGAACACCCGCTGGAGTCACTGGTCGGTCGGTACGCCCGCACGCACGGCCCGTTCCTGCCCGACGAGGTGGCCCGACGGTTCGGCATCCCGGTCGAACGAGTGGCCGGGGCGCTGCGCGCACTCGAGGGCGCGGGTCGGGTGGTGCGCGGCGAGTTCCGGCCCGACGGCATCGAGCGGGAATGGTGTGACGTCGAGGTGCTCCGGCTGCTGCGCCGGCGCTCTTTGGCGGCGCTGCGACGCGAGGTGGAACCCGTTGAGCAGGCTGCGCTCGCGCGGTTCATCGTGCGCTGGCACGGCATCGGCGAGGGTCGTCGCGGGCCGGACGCGCTCATCGATGCGATCGGCCAACTCCAGGGGGCGACGCTCGTCGCCTCGCTGCTCGACACCGAACTGCTTCCCGTCCGGGTGGAGCGCTACCGCCCGTCCGATCTGGAGGCGCTCTGCGCAGCCGGGGAGGTGGTGTGGGTGGGTGCCGGGGCGCTCGGGAGTTCCGACGGGCGGGTGCGGCTCGTGTTCCGGGAGCATGCGGCGGCACTGCTCGACGGGCCCGACCCTGCGCGTCGCCCTGGCGATCACCGCCACGAGGCGCTGCGCGAGCGGCTCGGCGCGCGCGGCGCCTGCTTCTGGCCGGACCTGCGCGCCGCCGACCCGTCCGCGACCGACACCGAGTTGCTGGCGGCGCTGTGGGATCTGGTGTGGGCCGGCGAGGTCACCAACGACGCCCTGGCACCGCTGCGTGCCTACGTCTCGGGTCGAGGGGTGGCGACCGCACGAGTCCGGGCGCGTCCTGGACGGCTGCGGGCCGCCGGCCCGCCGGCGGGTTCGGGTCGTTGGTCGCTGGTGGCGCCGATCCTCGAGGGCGCGCCGAACCCGACCGAGCGCGCCCACCGCCGGGCGTTGCAGTTGCTCGAGCGCCACGGGGTGCTCACCCGCGAGGCGGTCAGCGCCGAGGAGGTTCCCGGCGGGTTCAGCGCGGTCTACGCAGTGCTCAAGGTCCTGGAGGAACGCGGCCGGGTTAGGCGCGGCTACCTCGTCGACGGCCTCGGTGCCGCCCAGTTCGCCCTGCCGGGTGCGGCCGACCGTCTGCGCGAGCGGCGCGACGACGAGGTGTCGACGGTCGTGCTCGCATCGAGCGATCCTGCCCAGCCGTACGGCGCCGCCCTCGAGTGGCCCGACCCCGCCGGCCCGGCCCGGCCCAGCCGTGTCACCGGCTCGCTCGTGGTGCTGTCCGGCGGTCGCCCCCAGGCGTGGTTGGATCGACGGTCGCACCAACTCGTGACGTTCGCCGCGGTCACCGACGACGTCTGGATCGACGCTCTTGCCGAGCGGGTGCGGATCGGTCGAGACCGCTCGCTCGAGATCCGTCGGATCGACGGGGGGTCAGTCGGTGACTCCGTGTGGTCGAGCGCCCTCGAATCGTCCGGTTTCGTCCACGGCTACAAGGGTCTCGTCCTGCGAAGCGACCGACTGTCCACCCGTCGATGAGGCGATTGACCTAGCCTTGCGTCGTGCCCGAGGGCGACACCATCCACCGTTCGGCGACAGCGCTGCGGATGGCGCTGATCGGTCGTCCCGTGGCCGGGTTCGACGCGCCGCGCCTCGATGGTCCCGAGCCCACGGTCGGCTCGGTGATCGAGCGGGTCGAGGCGATCGGCAAGCACCTCGAGATTGGGTTCGACGACGGCGTCGTGCTGCACACCCACATGCGGATGACCGGTTCGTGGCACCTGTACCGCGAGGGCGAAGGCTGGCACCGCCCGCTCCGACAGATGCGCTGTGTGCTGCAGGTGCCGGGCTGGCAGGCAGTGTGCTTCAACGCGCCGGTCGTCGAGGTCTACCGCTCGCGGGAGATGAGCCGTCACCCCCTGCGCGGTTCGCTCGGCCCGGATCTGTGCACGCGCACCCCCGACCTTGACGCCGCGGTCGCTCGTATGGCCCGATTCTGCGACGCGACGACCACGGTGGCCACTGCGCTGCTCGACCAGCGAATCGCCTGCGGCGTCGGCAACGTCTACAAGTCCGAGGTCTTGTGGGCCTGCGAACTCCACCCGGATACTCCGGTCGGTGCGCTCGACCTCGCCCAGCGGCGCCGACTCGTCGAGGTCGCAGCATCGCTGCTGTGTTCGAACCTGGAGCGCGTCGACCGGATCACCGTGCCGGGCGGGCTCGCGGTCTACGGCCGAAACGGCAAACCGTGCCTGCGGTGCGCCACGTCGATTGCGGTGACGCGACACGGAGAACAGGCCCGCGTGACCTACTGGTGCCCGGCGTGCCAACTGCGGCTCGGGCTCGCCGTGGCCGTGGTTCACTAGCCTGCGACGCATGGCGGAGCGCCCTGCAGATGACGTCGTTCGAACAGCGCCAAAGGTGCTGCTGCACGACCATCTCGACGGAGGCCTTCGGCCCTCGACCGTGGTGGAACTGGCCCGTGAGTTCGGCTACCACCAGTTGCCGACCGAGGACGTCGGCGAACTCAAGCGGTGGTTCCACCGCGGCGCCAAGCGGAACGACCTCGTGCTCTATCTTGAGACCTTCGCCCACACGGTTGGGGTGATGCAGCACCGCGAGGCGCTGGAGCGGGTGGCGTACGAGTGCGCCCAGGACCTCGCCACCGATGGGGTTGTCTACGCCGAGGTGCGCTTCGCTCCCGAGCTCCACCTCGAGGCCGGGTTGAGCTTGGACGAGGTCGTCGAGGCGGTGTTGTCCGGATTCCGGCGGGGCGCGTCCGGCACGGAACTGCGCATCTACGCGCTGTTGTGCGCCATGCGCACGGCGGCGCGCAGCCAGGAGATCGCCGAGCTGGCGGTCCGCTTCCGCGATGCCGGCGTCGTCGGCTTCGACATCGCCGGCGCCGAGGCCGGCCACCCGCCCACCCGGCACCTCGACGCGTTCCAGTACGTGAAGCAGCAGAACTTCCACGCCACGATCCACGCGGGCGAGGCGTTCGGTCTGCCGTCGATCTGGGAGGCGTTGCAGTGGTGCGGGGCCGAGCGACTCGGGCACGGGGTGCGCATCGTCGACGACATCACCGTCGCCGCCGACGGCGTCTACCGGCTGGGGCGGTTGGCGGCGTACGTGCGCGATCGGCGCATCCCGCTGGAGTGCTGCCCGACGTCGAACGTGAACACCGGCGTGTGCGCGTCGATCGCCGACCATCCCATCGGAGTGCTGCGCCGCCTGCGGTTCCGGGTCACGCTCAACACCGACAACCGCCTGATGAGCGACACGACGATGACCCGGGAGTTCCTCCAGGTCCGCGATGCGTTCGGTTGGGGCTGGGACGACTTCGAGTGGCTGACGATCAACGCGATGAAGAGCGCCTTTGCGCCCTTCGACGAGCGTCTCCGGATCATCAACGGGCAGATCAAGCCCCGCTATGCCTCGCTGCGGGCCGCCGGCCTCGCCGTGGCCACGGGCTGAGGGATCGAGACCGGACGGCGAGCCTGAGTACGCTGCGGGAAGCCGAGGTTCAGGCGCGCATCTCAAGGAGCACACGTGTCGGTTGACGAGCAGTCGATGGCCATCCCGCCGGCGGACAAGGCGGAGAAGGCGGCCGGCGAGGGAGGTAGTTGGGTGGAGATCGTCGCCGCTGCGCTGCTCGGTCTGGCCGGCATCCTGACCGCCTATGCGGCATATCAGGGCTCGCAGGCGGGGGACAAGGCGCTCGAGGCCTTCACCGAGTCCTCACGGATCACGTCCCAGGCGGAAGGCTTCTTCAACGAGGCCTCCCAGACCTTCAACGGCGACCAGGCGGTGTTCCTCGAGTACCAGCTGCTCGTGGAGGAAAAGAAGGAGGACCTCGCGGCCGTCGTGCGCGACAACCTGTTCAGCGACGAGCTGGAGAAGGCTACGGCGGCCTGGGAGGCGCTGCCTGACAGCGACGACGGCCCGCGCACCCCGCTGGAGACCGACGAGTACGTGATCGAGGCCTTCGACCAGGGTGAGGAGCTGACCAAGGCCGCCGATCAGAAGTTCGAGGACGCGCAAAAGGCGGACAACACCGGAGACAACTACGACTTGGCGACGGTGTATTTCGCCGTAGCGCTGTTCTTCGCCGGTATCGCCGCCCTCTTCCGGGTTCGCGGCGTCCAGATCGCGATGCTCGCCGGGTCGGTGCTCCTGCTCGTTCCCGGCCTGCGGTACATCGGCGCCGGCGAAGGCTGGTTCTAGGTCGCGAAACGCAGCCCGGCGGTCCGGCGCGCCGGGCTGCGTTTCGAGCCTCGCCGGACGAGAGCGGTAGCGTGCGGCCGGCTGCCACTAGGGGAGGAGCACGCCGATGGGCGCGTTGGACGGACGGGTTGCGATCATCACCGGAGCCGGTCGAGGCATTGGGCGGGAACATGCCCTGCTCTTCGCCGCAGAGGGCGCAAGAGTTCTCGTGAACGACCTCGGTGGCGCAAACGACGGCACGGGCAACGACCTCACGCCGGCACAGCAGGTCGTGGACGAGATCGCCGCGATGGGCGGCGAGGCCGCTGCGAACTACGACAACGTCGCCGACTGGGAAGGTTCCCAACGGATGATCAACCAGGCCGTCGAGACCTTCGGGGACCTCGACATCCTGGTGAACAACGCCGGCATCCTGCGTGACCGGGTGCTCGTCAACATGACCGAGGCCGAATGGGACGCCGTGGTCGCGGTGCACATGAAGGGCCACTTCGCCCCCACCCGGTGGGCCGCGGCGTACTGGCGTGAGCAACACAAGGCGGGGATCACCAAGCCCCGTAACCTCGTGCACACGTCGTCGACGTCGGGCCTGTTCTCCAACCCGGGCCAGGCGAACTACGGCGCCGCGAAGTCGGGTATCGCCACCTTCAGCCAGATCTGCGCAAAGGAACTCGTGCGGTACAACGTGAAGAGCAACACGATCGCGCCGGCTGCTCGCACCAGGCTCACGTTGGCCACCCCGGGCCTCGGTGAGATCCTCGCTGCGAAGGAAGGCACGTTCGACATGTGGGACCCGGCGAACATCTCGCCGCTGGTCGCGTACCTGGCCTCTGCCGACTGCAAGTTCTCGGGGGAGACCTTCTTCGTGCAGGGCGGCAAGGTGCAGCGCGTGCAGTCCTGGACGTTCGTCGAGGCCGTCGAACAGAACGACCGCTGGACGGTGGCCGATCTCACCGCGGCGCTCGCGTCGCTCGACGTGAAGCCGAACGAGCGCTTCAGCGCGGACTGAGGTTCAGCCCCACAGCCCGAGGGCGTCGAGGACGGCCCGGCGGGGGTCCGACTCGTCGTCGAGTCGGACTTCGACGAATGTCAGATCCGACCACGCATGCGCCGCTCGGGCCCACGAGGCATCTTCCCGGGCGCCGGCGACCACGGCGACGAGGCCTGCGTCTGCAAGCGTGAGGGAAGCGCGTGGTGCGTCGAGGCCGTCGGGCAACGAACCGCCGGTCACGGCCTGTGCCGCGCGGCCGCTCACGAGGAGGCGGTTCGCGATCGCATGGGCCCAACGGGCCACGTCGGTCGGACTGCGCCCGTGAAGCCATACGGTTGCGCCACCGAGCGTGGTTGCCGACCAGCGGAGGGTTCGCGGGGCAGGCCAGTCCGAACCGTCACGGGGAATCCCGGCGGCCATCGGGCCGTCTGGTTCGTCACGGAGAAGCTCGCCCGTCACGAGGAGCTCCCGCGCGATCCGGGTGAGGATGGCGTCGTCGAGCACGAAACCGTCGCCCGGGCGTAGGTCGATGTCCGTGCCAAGGGTCGGCGGTGGCAGTGATCCTTCGACTGGCGACACCGCCCGAAGTGGCGGCAACAGGGGGCCCTCGGGTCGATCTGCCCGGCGGCCACCGGCATCGTGGGCCATGCTGGCGAGCGGCCAGGCGAGTGGCACCAACACGCGAACGAGTGCTTCGAGCTCGGCAGCGCATCGCTCGATTCCGTCCGCACCCGCGGGTTCAGGCAGGTCGACCAACTCGGTGGGCGCGACGTCATCGAACCCGCCAAGCCGCTCGAGCCAGGTGCGCAACGGCTCGGCGGGTCGGCGCGGTCCGCCGAGCCGGGCCCGGCGGACGGCGTCGCGAATGGTGAACGTGCGCAGGCCTGCGTCCGGCTCGAGCACCCGGACGGTGTTGCGCTGGGCCGTGGTCATCGTGAGGACGAGATCGGCGCCGACGAGGAGGCGGGCCTCGAGCGGCTGGGCGGCGTGGTCGAGTTCCACGCTCCGCCGACGCAGCGCAGCGAGCACCGCTGGCGGTGGCGCAGCGGGCTGGGTGACGTCGACCCCGCACGCACGGACTTCCGCCTCGACCCGCTGGTGTTCGAGCGCGTCGGCGATCAAGGCGGCGGCGAGCGGAGATCGAACGAGGTTGTCGCCGCACACGGCGAGGACACGGTTGTCGCGCTGGCGCCACCATCCGGACTCGCCGGTGCGCACGTACGACGATGGCGTCGCCGGTGACCCGGGTCGGGACGAGGCGGGCCACCGCACGGCCGAAGACTACTAAGAGTGGTCAGGCGAACGGCTGGACCCTCGACGGACCTTGCCGGTTCCCTGCATCGAGCTGAAGGACGCCCGGCGGTGCGCTGTCGTCTCCGGTCACCGCCTAGCGTGCTCGGCGTGTTGCCGATCGTGACGCCCGAGCAGATGCGGGCGATCGACGCCGCTGCTGCGGTCCCCACCGCCGTGCTGATCGCTCGCGCCGGTGCGGCGGTCGGCCGGACCGCACTTCGAATGCTCGGTGGCGGCTACGGCCGGCGGGTGGTCGTGTTGGCCGGCAACGGGAACAACGGAGCCGACGGCCGGATCGCCGGTACCTGGTTGGCCCGTCGTGGCGTGCGGGTGGAGGTGATCGCGGCGTCGGCGGCCCCACCCACACTGCCGCCGTGCGACCTCGTCATCGACGCCGCCTTCGGTACCGGCTTCCGAGGGAACTGGGATGCGCCTGCGGTCGTACCGGGAACCCGGGTCCTCGCCGTCGACATCCCGTCGGGGGTCGACGGGCTCACCGGTGAGGCGCGCGGCCGGGTCCTTTCGGCCGAACGAACCGTGTGCCTGGTGGCCTTGAAGCCGGGTCTGGTCCTCCCGCCCGGGTCGTCGTCGACCGGCCCCGTGGAGATCGTGGACATCGGATTGCCCGCCACCGGCGCCCGCATGCACCTCGTGCAGCGCGCAGACGTCGTCGCCTGGGTGCCGGAGCGCGGGGTCGACCACAACAAGTGGCGCTCGGCGGTCTGGGCGATCGCCGGCAGCGGCGGCATGATCGGGGCCGCGCACCTGACGGGGCGCGCGGCGCAGCGGGCGGGCGCCGGCATGGTCCGGCTGTCCTCACCCGGGGTGGCGGCCGATCCGACGGCGCCGGAGGAGGCCGTTCGCCATCCGCTCGGGGTGCCGTTCTGGGCGGCCGAGGCTCTCGGCCAGGTCGAGCGGTTCCATGCCGTCGTCGTCGGTCCCGGACTCGGCCGGGCCGAGGGGACCGTGTCGAGCATCCGGGAGTTCGTCGCGAAGGCCCCCGTGCCGCTGGTGGTCGACGCCGATGCGTTGTTCGCGCTCGCGTGGGGAACCGACGGCGCGCTGTCGATCCTGCGGCAGCGACCGGCGCCGACGGTGCTGACCCCGCACGACGGCGAGTTTGCCCTGCTGCGTGGGGGCCGGGTCAGCACCGACCGTGTCGAGGCCGTCCGCGATTTTGCCGTCGCCTCCGGCTGCGTCGTGCTGCTGAAGGGCCCGTCGACGCTGGTCGCCGATCCGGGCGGCCACGTCGCCGTGGTGACGGCGGGCGACCAACGCCTGGCGACCGCCGGGACCGGCGACGTGCTCGCCGGCATCATCGGCGCCTTCCTCGCGCAGCGGGTCCCAGCAACCCCGGCGGCGGCGGCCGGTGCCTGGGTCCACGGGTCGGCTGCCCGTCTCGGCCCGACGCGGGGGTTCGTCGCCGGTGACCTTCCGGACCTGATCCCCGAGGTCTGGGCCGAGCCGTGAGCGAGCGGTGGGCCTGGGCCGAGATCGATCTCGGTGCCGTCGCCCGCAACGTGGTCCGGATGCGCGTCGCTGCGCAGCCGGCCCGGATGTGGGCCGTCGTCAAAGCGGACGGTTACGGCCATGGGGCGCTCCGCGTCGCCCGAACGGCGCAGGCTGCCGGGGCGACTGGGTTGTGCGTCGCGCTGGTCCAGGAGGGAGTGGCGTTGCGGCGGGCCGGGGTGAGCGGGCCGATCCTCGTGCTGTCGGAGCAACCACCCGAGCAACTCGACGAGGCGGTCGAGCACGATCTCGCGCTCACCGTGTACTCGGGTACGGCCGTCGAGGCGGCGAACCGGGCGGCGCAGCGCTGCGGGAAGGTCGGGTACCCGGTGCACCTGAAGGTGGACACCGGGATGCACCGGGTCGGGTGCCACCCGGCCGACGCCGTCGGCTTGATCGAGCGGATCGAGGCCAGCCCCGGATTGTCGCTCGCCGGCGTGGCGACGCATCTCGCGGTGGCAGACGAACCGGACGATCCGTACACCGCGCAGCAGCTGGAGACGTTCGCGTCGGTCCGGCGGTCGGTACCGGCAGGCGTGCTCGTCCATGCAGCGAACTCGGCGGGCGCGCTCGCCCACCCGGCCGCCCGTCACGACGTCGTGCGGGTGGGGATCGCGCTCTACGGCATCAGCCCCGGACCCGGCGTGGGTCCCTGGGCGTCCGACCTCGAGCCGGCCCTGTCGTTGCGGGCCAGGGTGTCGCACCGGCAGCGGCGGGCGGCCGGTGACCGGATCTCCTACGGGCTGCGCCACACCTTCGGTCGTGACACGACGGTGGCCACCCTGCCGATCGGGTACGCCGACGGCGTTCCCCGGCGGCTGTCCTCGACCGGCGGTGTCGTGCTCGTCGGTGGTCGGCGTCGCCCGATCGTCGGTGTCGTCACGATGGACCAGATGATGGTCGACGTCGGCGGTGACGAAGTGGCGGTCGGCGACGAAGCGGTCCTGATCGGCAGGCAGGGCGACGAAGAGATCCGTGCCGCCGAATGGGCCGAGCGCCTGGGCACCATCGGGTACGAGATCGTTTGCGGGATCTCGGCGAGAGTGCCCCGGCGGTACCGGGAGTGACGGGACGGCGCCGGTACGATCACGCCCCGTGCCCGTCCCGGTCGTGCGCTCCCCGTCGGTGGACGCCACCCGAGCCTTGGCCGCCGCGGTCGCCCGGGTGGTCCGCGGCGGCGATCTCGTCTTGCTCGTCGGCGATCTCGGCGCAGGGAAGACGGCGTTCGTACAGGGGCTCGCTGCTGCCCTCGGTGTGATCGAGCCGGTCACCAGTCCCACCTTCACCCTGGTGCGCACCTATGAGGCCGGCGCGTTGTTGCTGCACCATCTCGACGTCTACCGCCTGGACCATCTCGGTGAGTTCGACGACCTCGCCGTCGGCGAACTGCTCGACGAGGATGCCGTCACGGTCATCGAGTGGGGCGACGCCGTCGCTTCCCGCCTGCCGACCGACCGGCTCGAGGTGCGGCTCTCGTATGGCACCCCCGAGGACGCCGACAACGTCCGTCTGATCCAGTTGGCCCCGTCGGGTCGGCGCTGGGCGGCTCGCGAGCCGGCGCTCGCAGAGGCCGTCACCCTGTGGGGCCTGCAATGGGCGGGCGAATGCTGATCCTCGGCATCGAAACGGCGACCGCCCGCGTGGGGTGTGCGATCGGCGGCCACGAGGGGGTGCTCGGACTCAACGAGACCACCCGGGGCCGTCGCCATGCGGAACTGCTCGCCCCCGAGATCGAGGTGCTGTGCCGGCAGGCCGACGTCCAGCTCGACGAGATCGGCTGCATCGCGGTCGATATCGGGCCGGGCTTGTTCACCGGACTGCGGGTGGGAATGGCGACGGCAAAAGCGCTGGCCCATGCGCTGCGGGTTCCGATCATCGGGATCCCCAGTCTCGATCTGCTGGCGTTCCCCGTCCGGCGCGCGCCGAAGCTGATCGCCGCCGTGATCGATGCCCGTCGCGGCGAGGTGTTCTGGGCGCTTTACCGCACCGTGCCGGGTGGCGTGCAGCGGGTGAGCCCGTACACGGTCGGTACCCCGGGTGACCTGGTGGCCGATCTGCTCGTCACCAACGAGGACACCCTTGCGGTCGGCGACGGCGCGCTGCGCTATCGCCGCGAGCTCGAGGACGGGCCCAGGATCGAGTTCGCCGAGCAGTTCCTCGCCCATCCGTCGGCGGCCCCGCTCGTGCAGCTCGCGCACGCCCGGGCGTTGCGGGAGGACTGGACCAGCCCTGAACGGCTCGAGCCGCTGTATCTGCGCAAGCCCGACGCCGAGATCAACTGGATCACCCGCGACGGGCGCCACCGGGGATGAGGGGATGGCGATGAAGGTGCTCGGGGCTCCCGCCGACGCCTCGACCGTGCGCATCGTGCCGCTTCGCCGACGCCACCTGCGGCGCGTGATGCGCATCGAACGGCAGGTGTACCCGAAGCCGTGGACACCTGGGGTCTTCCAGGGTGAACTCGCGATCCTGGACGGTACGCGTCACTACGTCGGGGCCTGGGTCGGGCGCACGCTCGTCGGGTACGCCGGGTTGATGCGGACCCTCGACGAGGGCCACGTGACGAACATCGCCGTCGACCCCGAGTGGCACCGTCACCGTGTCGGGACCCGCCTGCTGTGCACCCTGGCGTGGTGGGCGCGCGCCAACGGCTGCACGGCGCTCACCCTCGAGGTGCGGGTGTCGAACGCAGCGGCGCAGGCGATGTACCGCCGGTTCGGGTTCGCTCCCGCCGGGATTCGGCAGCGGTACTACGAGAACACGGAGGACGCGATCGTCATGTGGGCGCACGACGTCGACGGGCCGGAGTACGGCGATCGGCTCGATGGGTTGCTGGCCGGTGTGCCGGGCACGACGCAGTGGGCCGACGGCGTGCGGGGAGACTGCTGATGCGCACGGTCGTCCCGGATGCCTCGACCGTCGTACTGGGCATCGAGACGAGCTGCGACGAGACCTCGGCGGCCGTGGTGCTCGGCGGCGGCGACGTGCTCTCGATGGTCGTGTCGTCCCAGGTCGACCTCCACGCCCGATACGGCGGGGTGGTGCCCGAGATCGCGAGCAGGGCGCATCTCGAACTGCTGACACCCGTCGTCGCCCAGGCCATCGTCGAGGCCGGGATCGCCGAGCACCGCATCGACGCCGTTGCGGCGACCACCGGCCCCGGGTTGATCGGTGCCCTGCTCGTCGGGGTGTCGGCGGCCAAGGCGTACTCGCTCGTGTGGGACGTGCCGTTCGTGGGGGTGAACCATCTCGAGGCCCATCTCTATGCGAGCTTCCTGGAGGAGCGGCGCCTGTCGTTCCCGCTCGTGGTGCTCCTCGTTTCCGGCGGGCACACGATGTTCGTGGCCATGGAGGGCCACGGCCGGTACCGGGTGCTCGGCCAGACGATCGACGACGCCGCCGGCGAGGCCTTCGACAAGGTCGCACGGTTCCTCGGGCTCGGGTATCCGGGGGGTCCGGCCATCGATCGCCTCGCCATGGATGGTGACCCGACGGCGATCGCGTTCCCGCGGGCGATGCTCGACGAGGGGCTCGACGTCTCGTTCTCGGGCCTGAAGACCGCGGTCATCAACTACGTGCGCAAGCACCCCGACGCAGCGGCCGCCGACATCGCAGCGTCGTTCCAGGCTGCGGTCGTCGACGTCCTGGTCGCAAAGGCACGTCGAGCGGCCCGGTCCGTCGGCGCGCGTGCGATGGCGCTCGGTGGCGGGGTGGCGGCGAACTCGCTGTTGCGGGAGTCCTTCCTCGACGCCTGCGCGGCAGATGGTATCCACGGCTTCCTGCCGAGCCGGGTGATGTGCACGGACAACGCTGCGATGATCGCTGCGGCCGGATGGCACCGGTTGCGTCTCGACGGCCCGCACCGGCTCGACACGGGCGCCGACCCGAACCTGTCACTGCCGAGCACGCTCTGATCGTCGTTCCGGTAGGGCCGCGTCGAGGCCGGCGCGTTCACGGTGTGGGACCGCGTCACCGGCGCGGCGCTGACGGCATCGACTCCCTCGGCTGAACCTCAGGAGTCTCCCAGCGCGGGCTGGGAGACTCGAGGGGATGTCGGCGTGGTCGGAACGTGGTCGGATCAGGGCGCGGGCGCGGGGGCACCTCGTGGCGGTACCCGTGTTGGTGGTCGCTGCCGTAGCGAACGGGTGGGCCCTCACCGATGCCGGGTGGGGCAACGCGTACTACGCAGCGGCGGTGCGATCGATGGGATCGAGCTGGCACGACTTTCTGTACGCCAGCTTCGACCCGGGTGGGTTCGTCTCGGTCGACAAGCCGCCGCTGTCGCTGTGGGTCCAGGTGGTGTTCACCACCGCACTCGGGTACCGGCCCGTAGCCGTGCTGCTGCCGGGGATGCTGGCCGGCACGGCGGCGGTGGCGTTGGTGTACGTCGGGGTGGCCCGGGTGTGGGGTCGCACCGCCGCAGCGGTAGCGGCCGCGGCGTTGGCGGTAACCCCGATCAGCGTGATGGTCGCCCACTCGAACAACACCGACGCCGTGCTCGTGCTGGTGATGACGGCGGCTGCGGTGGCCGCCGTCCAGGCCGTGCACACGGGCCGTCTGCGGTGGCTGGTGGCCGCGGCGGCGATCGGCGGGTCGGCCGTCACGGCCAAGATGCTCGCCGGGGTGCCGGTGCTGCCGGGGATCCTGATCGCCTACGTGTGGTGCGCGCCGCGGTCATGGCGGGTGCGGCTCGGGCACGCCGCGATCGGAGCCGCCGTGATGGCGGTGGCTGCGCTGTGGTGGTTCGTACTAGTCGATGTGACGCCGGCCGACGCCCGCCCGTACGTGGGATCGAGCCCGACGAACTCTGCGTTCCAGTTGGCGTTCGAGCGCAACGGGGTCAATCAGGTCGAGGGCACCATGGGTCCAGGCCCAACTGGGCAGGCGCCAGGCAGGCAGGCGCCGGGCGGGCTGGTGCCAGGCGGCCCACCGGCCGGTCCGGGTCCTGGGGCGGGCGCGCGTCCCGGCGGTCCGGGTGGTCTCGGCTTCGGCGGCGGCGATCCGGGCGCGCTGCGGCTGTTCAACGCCGAACTCGGCGGGCAGGCCGGCTGGCTGGTGCCCTTCGGCCTGATCGGGGCGGTGGGCCTGCTGTGGTCGCTTGGTGTGCGACCGTCGGCCCGGCTCGGCGCGCTCGTCGTGTTCGGTGGCTGGTTCGCCGTTGCGGCGGGTGCGTTCTCGGTGACGAAGGGGATCGTGCACCCGTACTACCTGGCCGGCATCGGGCCGCCGCTGGCTGCGCTGGTCGGCATGGCGGTGGGGTCGTGGCGGGAGGACCTCGCAGCGCGGCGCCGGCGAGCGGTGCTGTTGCCGGTTGCGGTGGTCGTCACGGCGTGGGGGCAGTGGGTGATCCTCGACCCCATCGGGTGGTCGCCGTGGCTGCGTCCCGCTGTGGCTGTCGCAGCTGCGGTGGTTGCGCTCGTGGCGACAGCGCTGTGGGTGCGTCGCGCCGGCTCTCGTGGTGTGCTCGCTGCGGTGGTGGTGGCGGCGGCGGTGCTGCATGTGGCCCCGGCGCTGTGGACCCGCGCTGCGCTTGCTGCCGGGGTCAACGGCCCGCTGCCGTTCGCCTACCCCACGCCCGTGCGGTCGGGGGGGCCGGCCGGTGCGGCACCTGCCGGCGGGGTCGTACCCAACGGGGGGTTCCCGTTCGCGTCCGGCGACACGGGTGCGCTCGTGGACTATCTGCGGGCCAACCGGGGCGAGGCTCGATGGTTGGTCGCGGTGGAGAGCGCTGCGCCGGCCGAGCCGATCATCATCGGCTTCGGCGAACCGGTCATGGCGATGGGCGGGTTCTCCGGGAGCGATCCGATCCTCACCGTGGAGTCGTTGCAGCAGTTGATCGATGCCGGCCGGGTGCGATTCTTCTGGCTCGCGTCCGGTGGCGTCGGCGGCCGGGGTCGTCCCGGTGGCGGGGGTGGACCGGGCGGCGGTCCCGGCGGTAGCGGGCGTATGTCGACGGTGGTGGCGCGCTCGTGCCCGGTCGTGCCGCCGGCGCGGTGGCAGGGAGCGGCGTGGAACGCAGGCACTCCGGGGCAGACGTCGCTCCCCGGCGGCCCGGCTGCGAGTCCGTTCGCCTTGCGCGATTGCCAGGGCGTTCGGCTGACGGGCTGAGGCCTGGAAGGATCGGGTCATGAGCGCCCCGATCGTGGAGATCGTCTCGGGCCGGTTGTCGGGCCGGACCCGCAACGGTGTCACCTTGTTCGCCGGTATCCCGTACGCCGCGGCGCCGGTCGGCGACCGGCGCTTCGCCGCCCCCGATCCGCATCCGGGGTGGGTCGGGGTGCGCGATGCGTCGAGTTTCGGTCGGGTGGCTCCGCAGGGGGTGGGCGCCACCGAGGCGATGACCGGTGGTGGGCCGCCGGACTGGTCGGAGGACTGTCTGTTCCTCAACGTCCAGACCCCGGCGTGCGACGCCGGGCGGCGCCCGGTGCTGGTGTGGATCCACGGCGGCGGGTTCACCTCGGGGGCCGGCTCGATCCCCTGGTACGACGGATCGGCGTTCTGCCGAAACGGTGACGTCGTCGTGGTGACGATCAACTACCGGCTCGGCGCCTTTGGGTTCCTGCAACTCGACGACGCGGATCCCAACCCGGGCTTGGCCGACCAGGTCGCCGCGCTGGCCTGGGTACGGGACAACGTCGCCTCTTTTGGTGGCGACCCCGACAACGTGACCATCTTCGGGGAGTCGGCCGGCGGGATGTCGGTAGCGACGCTGCTTGCGGTGCCGCAGGCGCAGGGCCTTTTCCACAAGGCCGTTGCGCAGTCGGGGGCGGCGCACCATACGCAGGATCCCGGTCGGGCGGCGGAGGTCACGGGCCGGCTCGAGGACCGGCTCGGCGTGCGTGGGGTCGACGGCCTGCGGTCGGTCCCGGCCGAGGCGTTGCTCGAGGCGCAGCTCGCCGTCGCCGTCGAGGTGGCCCAGGCCCGGGCGGCGTCCAACGATGACACCGGACTCGGTCTCCCGTTCTGCCCGGTGGTGGACGCCGTGTTCCTGCCCGAGGCGCCGCTCGACGCAATCCGGGCGGGCCGGTCGGCCCCGGTGCCGTTGCTCACCGGCACCAACCGTGACGAGTGGAACCTGTTCGCGCTCATGGGGCGCAGCCCGGCCGACGAAGCGACCCTGCTGCGCCGGCTCGGTCGCCTGGTCGAGGATCCCCACGAGCTGATGGCGATCTACCGCGAGTCGGCCGACACCGCGGACCACGACGCCATCTGGTCGGCGGTGATGACCGACCGGGCGTTCCGCATCCCGGCCGTGCGGCTGGTCGAGGCCCACGCCCGTCATCGTCCCGACGCGACCTGGCTCTACCAGTTCGACTGGGCGTCGAGCGCGTTCGGCGGTCGGCTCGGGTCGTGCCACGCGCTGGAGATCCCGTTCGTGTTCCACACCCTCGACCGCAAGGGCGTCGCGTCGTTCACCGGTGACGGACCACCCGCCGCCCTCGCCGACGCGATGCATCGGGCCTGGATCGCGTTCGCCCGCAACGGGAACCCGCAGCACGACGGGATCCCGGCGTGGGCCCTGTACGACGAGGTGGACCGCACGACGCTCCACTTCGACACCACCTGCCGCGTCACCTGCGACCCGTCGTCGCGACGTCGCGCCATCTGGGCGGGTCGGCTGTGAGCACCGGGCGCCCGGGAACCGGGCCGCTGGCCGGCATCGTGGTGGTCGAGGTCGCCGACATCATCACCGGGCCGCTGTGCGGGGTGCTGCTGGCCGAGATGGGGGCCGAGGTCATCAAGGTGGAGAACTACGGGTCGTCGATGTACCGGCGTCACGTCGTCTACCGCGACGGCATCCCACCGTTGTTCTACAACACCAACCGGGGCAAGCGGTCGGTGTGTATCGACGCGAAGACTCCCGAGGGTCGGGCCGTGCTCGGCGACCTCGTCGCCGGTGCCGACGTGCTGCTCACCAACCTGCGCCCGGGCAAGCCGGATGCGATCGGGTTGTCCTACGAGGCGATCCGGGCCCGCAACCCGCGCCTCGTCTACACCCACATCACCGGCTTCGGCGACGACGGGCCGTACGCACAGCTACCGACGTGGGATTTCGTGATCCAGGGCGTGCTCGGCATGGTCGACTACCAGACCGACCCGGTGTCGGGGGCGATGGACGTGAACCGGCAGGTGATCGTCGACAAGTCGACGGCATACACGGCGTGCCAGGCGGTGCTCGGCGCGCTGTTCGCCCGGGAGCGCACCGGCGAGGGCCAGCTCGTGCAGGTGACGATGGCCGAGGCGGGGCTTGCGTTCTTCTGGTGCGACGCACTCTCGGCCAAGCATGCGCTGCCGGAGCGGACGCTGCCGTTCGACGTGAAGGACGCGTACCGGGTGTACGCGACGGCCGACGGCCACGTGGTGACGATGCCGACGGTGACCCCGTTCGAGCGGGTGGCGCTCGCCCTCGACCGCCCGGAATGGCTGATCGACGAGCGGTTCAACGACCCGGCGCGGTTCCTCGTCAACATGCCCGAGGCGCTGGCGATGTACGCCACCGCGTTCGCCGCGTTCACCACCGACGAGGTGATGGCCCGCTTCGCCGAGCACGACGTGCCGCTCGGGCGGGTGAACACGCGTGACCAGATGCTGCGAGATCCCCAGATCCTGCACATGGGGGCCGTGATCGAGCGCGACCACATGGACCCGGTCGGTCCGACCCGCCAGCCGGTGCCACCGTGGCGATTCGCCGCGACCCCGGCGGAGCCGACCGATCGCATCGCCCTGCTCGGCCAGGACACCCGAGCGGTGCTGGCGGCCCGGTTGGGTCTCGACGACGCCGAGTTGGACCGCCTGCACGCCCTCGGCGCACTCGACTGGCCCGACTGACGCGGATGCCTCGTCAGGGCGGGGGTTCGCCGTCGGCGATGCGCCAGGCCTCGGCCCACGCATCGAGTTGGCGCCGCTCCCGTTTGGTGGGCCGGCCGGTGCCGCGTGGACGGAACAGCGGGGCGAGCGGTCGCTCGTCGGCCGACGCAGGCGGCGGGCTGTGGTCGACGTAGCAGGTGACCGCGACCGGGGCGCCGACCCGCTTGGTGATCGTGCGGACGACCTCGACGACGCGATCGCGTTCGTGGATGCGGACCTCGACGCGGTCACCGGGCCGCACGGAGGTCGATGGCTTGGCCGGTCGGCCGTTCACCGTGACGTGGCCGCCCTTGCACACCTCGCCCGCTTCGGTCCGGGTCGACGCCAGGCGGATCGACCACAGCCAGGCGTCGACCCGGGCCTCGGTCGGTTCGGTCACGCGCCGCCGGCCCCAGCGGTGACGGCCCCACCGGTGACGGCGGCGGCGAGGTCGGCGACGAACGTGTCCACGTCGTCGGCGGTGGTGTCCCAGGCGCACATCCAGCGGACCTCGCCGGTGTCGCGGTCCCAGTCGTAGAAGTGGTGCCGGCGGCGCAGCCGGTCGGCGGCGCCGGCGGGGAGCACGGCGAACACCGCGTTGGCCTGGGTCGGCTGGGTCAGCCGTACGCCCGGCACCGCCGCGGCCCCGGCCGCGAGGCGCGCCGCCATGGCGTTGGCGTGCGATGCGTTCACCCGCCAGAGATCGTCGCCGAGCAGGGCCACGAGCTGCGCGCTGAGGAACCGCTGCTTGCTTGCGAGCTGCATCGAGGTCTTGCGCAGGTAGGCGACGGCGTCGACCAGACCCGGGTCGAGCACGACGACCGCCTCGGCGAGCAGCGCTCCGTTCTTGGTGCCGCCGAACGACACGACGTCGACCCCGACGTCGGTGGTGAGCGCCCGGAGCGGGACGTCGAGGTGCGCAGCGGCGTTGGCCAGGCGGGCACCGTCGAGGTGCACCCGCAGCCCGAGGCCGTGCGCGTGGTCGCACAGCGTGCCGAGCTCGTCGGCGGTGTAGACGGTCCCGAGCTCAGTGGACTGCGTCACCGAGACTGCGCCCGGCTGCGCCCGGTGGACGGTGCCGAAGCCCCAGGCCTCGGTGTCGAGCAGCGCCGGGGTGAGCTTGGCGTCGGTGGCGGGGACGGTCCACAGCTTGAGCCCGCCGATGTGCTCGGGTGCGCCGCCTTCGTCGACGTGCACGTGCGCGTGGTCGGTGCAGATGACCGCCTCCCACCGCTGGCACAGGGCCTGGAGCGCGACGACGTTGGCACCGGTGCCGATGAGCATCGGGAACGCGGTGGCATCGGGGCCGAAGTGGTCGTGGACGAGCTCGCCGAGCCGGGCGGTGTGCTCGTCGGCGCCGTAGGAGTGGGCATGGCCGTGGTTGGCATCGGCGATGGCGTCGAGCACAGCGCGATGGACGCCGGCTTCGTTGTCGGAGGCGAACCCGCGAGCGGATGCGCTCACGCCGGAGCTCCGGCCGGCGAGACCCGGACTCGGGTGCCGTAGTAAGCGCCGCCGCCACCGGCGTCGGCGACGGTGTCGTCGGTCAGCACGTTCACCGCGCGATCCTGCCCCCACCAGCCCCACGGGATGGCGCACAGGCCGGGGCGTACCCGGACCGAGCGCCGCGCCGGCAGCGTCAGCGTGCCCCGGCCGTTGGCGACGGTGGCCGGCGCGCCATCGGGCAGGCCGAGGGCGTCGGCGTCCTCGGCCGACAGCTCGAGGCACGGCGCCGGCTCGAGCGGGCCGTGGTGGTGGGAGTAGCTGGTGTTGAGGAACCGGGGGTGGGTCTTGGGGGTGAGCAGCCGGAGCTCGCCGGGCGCGACCGACACGGGGGTGTGGGTGGGCAGCGCCGGGAGCCCGAGCGAGCCGAGGGCGTCGTTGCGCAGCGCGGCCCGCCCGTCGGCGGTGGCGAACCCGCCGTGCTCGTACGGCAGCAACGGTTCGGGGAGATCGTGGCGGGCCCGGCCACGGGCCCGCAGGGCGTCGACGTCGAGGTCGTGCAGCGCGAGGCGCACCAGAGCCTCGTCGTCGAGGTCGAACATCGGATCCTCGATCCCGAGCGCCCGGGCCAGGCGTCGCCACAGCTCGGTGTTCGGGACCGCCTCGCCCACCGGTGCGATGGCCGGCTCGTTCCAGCCGAGGTGCAGGCTGCCCCACGACGGCACCACGTCGAGGTGCTCGATCTGGGTGGTGGCCGGGAAGACCACGTCGGCGTAGCGGGCCGTGTCGGTGCAGAACTGCTCGCTCACGATCGTGAACAGGTCGTCACGGGCCAGACCGCGGCGCACGGCACCGGCGTTGGGGGCCGAGGTCGCCGGGTTGCCGCCCCACACGACGAGTGCGTGGATGCCGGCGGCCGGGTCCTCGAGCGCGCGGCCGAGCTGGTTGGCGTTGACGCTTCGGGTCCGGGGGCGGTCCGGTGCGTCGAACACGTCCTCGTCGATGTGGGTGCCGGACCACACCCCGGTGGAGCGGGCCAGGCCTCCGCCACGGACGCGCCACGCGCCGGTGACGACGGGCAGACAGGCCAACGCCCGGAACGTCATCGCGCCGTGGTGGTGGTGCTCGGCCCCGATGAGGGTGCGGATGAACGCCCGGCGGGTGCTGCCGTATCGCCGGGCCAATCGCTCGATCACGTCGGCGTCGACACCGCATTCGGCGGCGGCCCGGGCCGGGGTCCACTCCGCGACGTGGGCGGCGAGATCGGCGAAGCCGGTGGCGTGGTCGTGGACGTAGTCGTGGTCGACGAGGTCGTCGCGCACGAGGACGTGGAGCATCCCGAGGATCAGCGCGACGTCGGTGCCGGGGAACGGCTGGACGAACCAGTCGGCCGACTCCGCCGTGATCGTGCGCAGCGGGTCGACGACGATCACGGTCGCCCCGTTGGCCCGGGCCCGCTCGACGTAGGGCCACAGGTGACGGTTGGTGAGGCGGGTGTTGGTGCCCCACAGCAGCACGACCTCGGCGTGGGCGACGTCGAGCGGGTCGGCGCCATGGCCGGAGCCATAGGTGAGCGCCGTCCCCGTCGCCGCAGTGGCGCCGCACAGCGAGCCGGTCGTGCGGGAGGCGCCGAGCGCAGCGAACAGGCGTCGGTCGAGCGACGACGACTGGATCAGGCCCTGAGTCCCCGCCGACGACCACGGCAGGATCGCCTCGCCGCCGTAGGTGTCCCGCACCCGGCGTAGACCCTGGGCGGCCACGGCGAGCGCCTCGTCCCAGGTCGCCTCGCGGAACTGGCCCGATCCCTTGGGGCCATTGCGCAGCAATGGCCGCAGGACCCGATCCGGGGCGTACACCCGAGCGAGGAACCGGTTCACCTTCGGGCACAGCTCGCCCTGGGAGTACGGGTGGTCGGGGTTGCCGCGCAGGCGGACGGCGACCCCGTCGTCGACGGTGACCTCCCACCCGCACGAGTCGGGGCAGTCGTGGTGGCAGGTGCCGAGCACGGTGCGGGAGGCCATGGTCGGCGACGGTACCGGAACTTCCGGCGGTGAGGGCCGTGGTTTCGGGGTTCGGGTCCGCCCGGGCTCAGCGGTTGAGCAGCACCGGGATGGTGCGCGGGCCGCGCACCTGGCCGTTGGCCCACGTGGTGCGCCGGGTGGTGTCGAGCGAATAGCGGGGGAACGCCCGCAGCCACTCCTGCAGCGCGACGGTGAGCTCCAGCCGGGCCAGGTTGGAGCCGATGCAGCGGTGGATGCCGAGGCCGAAGGCCACGTGGCGGTTGTGCGCCCGGTCGATGCGGAACTCCTCGGGCGCCTCGAACGCGGCGGGATCGTGGTTCGCGGCGGGGAAGGTGAGCAGCATCTGATCGCCGGCATGGACCGGACAACCGGCAACTTCGGTGTCGGAAAGGACCTTACGGGCCATCGTGACCGGGGCGAAGAAGCGCAACACCTCCTCGATCGCGGTCTGCCACAGCAGGTGGTCGTCTGGCGCTGCGACGAGTTGTGCCACCTGGTCGGGATGCTGGGCGAAGTGCCACAGCCCCGAGCCGATAGCGCTCCACGTGGTGTCGATGCCGGCGACGATCAACAGCCGGATGTAGCCGAGCTTGAGGTCCCACGGCACCGGTTCGCCGTCGATCTCGGCGTTCGCGACCAACGTCAGCATGTCGTCGGCGGGATGCTCGATCCGCTCCGTGAGGATGGCGTCGATGTAGGCGCTCATCTCGCGGATCACCTGCATCCGCACGGCGTTGTCGCGCGGGGCGAGCTGGAAGTTGCGGTAGATCCAGTCGCGGAACAGCTCGGCGTCGGCCTCGGGCAGACCGGTGAGGTGGCAGATGCCGTGGACCGGGATGTGCTGGGAGTACTGCTCGGCCGCGTCCGCCGTGTCGGTGCCGTCGAGGTCGCCGATGAGACGGCGGCAGTAGTCGCGCAGCTGCTGCTCCATCTGAGCGACCTTCTTGGGGTTGAACGAGGGCAGGAGAAGACGGCGATGGCCGTGGTGCTCGGGCGGGTCGGAGGTGATCGGCGGGGCGGGGGACCGCGGCGCGTCGGGCCGGGCGACGCTCACCCAGATCGAGGAGAAGTGGTCGGTGTCGTGCGCGACGGACGACACTGCATCCATGGTGACGGGCATGAAGGCCCGGCCGTAGCGCTCGGTCGTTGCCATCGGGCACTGGTCGCGGACCGAGTTCCAGATGGCGATTGCGTTCTCGCCCCACTGGTCGTCGAGCCAGTCCCAGTCGTTCACCCAGTCGGTGACGGGTGGCAGTTCCACGCGGTCGGCCCCGTAGGTCACGTCGATCTCCTTCGCCGCTCGGCCGGGTTCGGTTCTCCGGCCGGGATGGTCACACGGCTCGGGGCGCAGAACAAGGGCCTCAGACCAGCACGGCGATCGACGCCTCGACGGCACTGGACTGGGTCAGGGCCAAGAGTTGGTTGGACGTGCCGTCGCGGAACACGTTGTCCCGGGCGTTGTACGTCGGGTTGCGCAGGCTCCCTGAGTAGGAGCCGTCGGCCGCGTACAAATCGTCGATCGTGGTGTCGTCGAAGGCGAACTGGCTCGTGAGCACCCGGGTCGTGAGGGAGTTGTCCGTGAACACGGCGAAGTGGATGTGCGTGGCGCGACCCTGGTAGCGGCCGGGCAGGACCGTCGTGAACGTGACGTCACCGTTCGCATCGGCCACGCCGACCGCCCGGAAGAAGGAGCGATCGGCGAAGTTCCCGCCGTTCATGCCGCCGCTGTAGGCCGAGTAGTTGCCGGTCAGGTTGCAGTGCCAGACATACACGGCCGCGCCGGCGAAGGCCGAACGGTCGGCCTTCTTGCCGACCTTGACGTTGAGCACGAGGGGCAGGCCGGGCTGCTTGTTCGTGCCGTCGAGGTCGGTGGTCATGTCGGTGCGGAACACGGCTGGCTTGTTGAGCACGTTGGCGGACCCGCCGGCCCCGTTGCCGTTGGAGCCGTCGGCCGGAAACGGGCCGCCGGTCTCGGTGGGCGGCGTGAGCCAGTTGATCGTCGTCGCAGGCTTGGCCGTGGCGGGCGCGGCCGTGGCGGGCGCGGCCGTGGCGGGCGCGGCCGTGG
>JBEIFW010000016.1:0-30038 GCA_040382215.1 Acidimicrobiales bacterium | reverse complement strand
GGCCGGCGGCGTTGGGATGGAAACTGGTGTGGAACCAGGTGCGGGGGTTGGCGATCTCCCGCAGCGCGCCCGAGACGGGGTTGGCTCCGAGGTAGTTGAGATACCACTGGTCGGCTGGCACGACCGGGCCGTCCGCGCCGACCCGGTCGCAGATGCGGTGCCCGTCGAACACGTCCTGCAGGTCGAGGATGTCGAACCCGGCGGGGCGAGCGGCGGTGGCGACGGCGGCGTTGAGTTCCCCCACGAACCGCCGCAGCGCCTCGTGCTCACGGCTGCTCAAGGCCGATGCGCCACAACGGTCGGCGGCCAAGGGGATCGGATACGGCACGATCAGCACCGGCACGTCGGAACCGATCACGGCGCGGAGCTGCGCGAAGGACTGGCGCAGACCGACGCCGATCCCATCAGGTGCCGAGACGTCGGCGACCCAGGCGTCGACCACCTCGGCGCAGTTGCCCAGCGAGACGCAACTGCCTGCGATCGTGCCGAACCCGGCGTCGTTGCCGCCGATGCTGAGCAGCACCAGACCGTGAGCCGGCAGCGCCAGGCGCAGCCGGTCGTCGAGTTGTTCGAGTTGCGTCGCCCCCGTCCGCCACCGGCCGTCGTCGCGCAGCCGGGCCGGAGCGTCGAGCGGCTCACCCGGATGCTGCGGTCGGTCGTGGAGGTCTGCGGTCACGGCGCCGGAGCAGGCGAGGAAGATCAGGCTGTCCATTCCGGTCCGGTCGGCGAAGTCCGGCCCGACAAGCAGCGGCCCGTAAGCGCTCGGCGCGCGCCGGCACTCGTTGGTCCCGCGGACGTTCGTGCCCTCGTAGAACTGTTTCGCGCCCTCCCCGGAGATGTACGAGTCCCCGAGCACGATCAGCGTGGTGTCCCCCTGCCGGACGGGCCGCACCAGCGTTGCGGCCTGCGGCCCGTCGAGCGTCACGGTGCCCGGCGTGAGCGCCCAGGCGAGCGAGACGATGGCGACGGCGGCAACGGTGTCGGCGACGTTGTTGGCGGCGATGGCCGCGACGGCGAGCGCAAGCACGACGAGGCCGATCACGACGAGGCCGGCGTCGAGCTCGAGTCGCCGCACCGCCCACACGGCCGCCCCGACGACGACCAGAGCGCTCGCGGCGAGGGCGAGCGCGGCGACGACCCGGAACCGTCGCCACAGGTCGGCCGCGGGATAACCGTCGTCGCCTGCGACGGCACCGGTGCGGTGCTCCCACCAGGCCCACCACCGCTCGCCGCGCTCGCGCAACCAGGCGATCGGGGGCCAGGCGTGCCGCCGACTCGGCACCGGCCGGGTGGGTTCGTCGTCCGGGGCACGACGGGTCAGCACGGCACCGGAGACGAGTGTGAGGGCGAGGTACGTGACGAACCCGGCGGCGCCAACCGTTCCCAGGGTGCCGTCGTCGCGATAACGGGTCAGCCCCCACCACCACAACCCTGCAGCCAGGACGACGAGCGGAGGCCCGCCGAGGGTGGCCGCCGTGCGCGCTTCGCGGAGTCGCTTGGCGATCCCGGCCACGCCGGCCAGGAGCAGGCCGACGGCAACGTACAGCGCGGTGGCGGTCGGGAGGCCGAGGTCCGTGGTGACGTCGTCGCGCCGGCTGAGCGCGAGCCCGATGGCGATCGCAGCGAGGTACAGCAGTGCGCCGGCCACGGTCTTGCGGGCCGGGAGCACCCGGTTCCAGATCACGAGCACGGCGCCCGCAACCGCTGCGGCCGTGCCGAGCGCTGCGGCTCGACCGGACGCCGCGGACCACTTGACGACGAGCGCACCGGCCACGACGGCGCCGACGCGGATGGCAACGACTGCGGACTGGGCAGGCCGCCACCGCCAGGCGATGAGGGACCGGAGCAACCGCCGCAGCGACCGTGAGGTGGTGGCGCGCATCCCGCTCCTTTCCGCTGGGTTTCGGTCAGCCTCGCAGCCTCGTCGCCGGACCGGGTGGACGATGCGTTCGCCCTGGCGGTCGCCGTCGGGCTACACCGGGGCCATGAGCACCGCTGCGAACCCTGCCGACGAGTTCTTCCACGCGGTCGGCGACCACGCCGCATGGAGCGAGAGCTACTACTTCAACTTCGTCGACCACCGCACGGGGGTGGGGGCGTTCACCCGAATGGGATTCCGGCCCAACGACGGTTGGGCCGACGCGCTCCATGCCGTATACCTGCCCGAGGGGCGGGTGGCGTTCACCTACGGTCGTCGCACGGACCTGTCGCCGGCGGTGGTGGACGGGTTCGGCACCGCCGACCCGACGGTCGGCAACCTCGAGCTACGGCGGGGCGAGCCGTTCCGTACCTGGGGGATCTCTTACCACGGCGAGGCCCAGGACATGGCCGATCCGACCGTGATGCTGGCGGCCACGAAGGACCGGCCGGCCGGTTGGTTCAAGGCGTCGCAGCTGGACATGGACGTGACGTTCGAGGCGTTCGCCGGCCCGCATTACGCCGTCGGGGGCGCCCAGGGGCATTTCGAGCAGACCGGCCGGGTGACGGGCACGATCCGTCTCGACGGAGAGCAGTGGGAGGTGGATGCGTTGGGGGTCCGGGACAAGTCGTGGGGCCCGCGTACCTGGCAGGGACCGAGCGGGTCGGCGGCCAAGGCGGCGGGCCCGGCCGCGACCGAATCGGGCTGCTTCCTCAACTGGTTCTCGATGAACTTCGGTCCGGACCTCGCGCTCGGCGGGGCGTGCGGGCGCACGGTGGACGGGACTCTGCGGGGCAAGGGGTGGATCCAGCGCGACGGCGACACGATCGATCGGACCGACGTGGTGATCACCACCGAGTACGACCCGATGAATCCGTTGCTGCACCGGTCCGTCGAACTGCGGGCCACCGACGCCGCCGGCGCGTCTTTGGTGGTCACCGGTGAGGTCCTCACGATCTGCCCGACCAAGATCCCCCGTCGCGACGGGGTCACCTTCGTCAACGAGGGCCTGGCCCGGTTCCACGCAGAGGGCCGGACCGGCTACGGCATTGCCGAGCACTGGCACGCCGTACCCCGCTGACCCGGCGAGCGGTCGCCATGGCATCCGATCGTTCGGGCCTCGTCGCCGACCGCCGGCTGGTGTCCCTCGTCGTGGTGCTGGGCGCAGCGCTCGCCGGCGTGGTGGTCCTCGTGTCGTTCGGTTCGAACACGGCGTGCACGAACGCCTGGTCCTGCACGTCCCCCGACTGCCGGCCCTGCCTGGTGGTGTCCGTCGTCGGGCTCGGCGGTCTGGTCGCCGGCACGATGTTGGGCACCCTCGCCGTGTTCGGGCCCGGCCCGCAGCGGCTGCGGCGCGCGCTCGTGGTGCTGGGGATGCCGGCGACCGCAGCCCTCGTGGTGTTGCTGTCCTCGGGCTGGTCGGCGCCGCCGGCCGGCTGACTCGAGCGGGACCTGCACCCGTGCCCGCCCGCATCGTGGTGGTGCCCCCCCAGGGATTCGAACCCTGAACCTGCGGATTAAGAGTCCGTTGCTCTGCCATTGAGCTAGAGGGGCGACGGGCGCCGAAGTGTACGACCCGACCCGAAAGTGGGGCGAACACACCGGAACCTGGGGTGACCGAGGGGAATCGAACCCCCGACCTTCAGGGCCACAACCTGACGCTCTAACCGACTGAGCTACGGCCACCAGGGACGCAGAAGTTTGCCACCGCGCCCGGGGGGTTGCCACCTGGATCGGGTCTGAGCACGGCGGCCCGGCGGCGGCGGCCCGGGCGGCGGTAGCTTGCCCGGCGATGGCACTGCGACCTGCCCGGCCGTCGCTGCCTCGGATGACGGCTCGGGCCCTGCGGCGTCGTTGTCCCTGGTGCGGTGGACGAGCCTGGTTCGACGGCTGGTTCCGGATGCGGCCCCGATGCCGGACGTGTGGCTACCGGTGGCAGCGCCAACCCGGCTTCTCGCTCGGCGCGACCACCGTGAACACGATCGTGACGTTCGGGTTGTTCGGCCTGGTGATCCTGGTCGGATGCATCGCCACCTACCCCGACATCGCCACCGTACCGATCCTGGTGGTGTCGCTTGCCATCGCCGTCGTCGTGCCCGTCGCCTTCTACCCGCTCTCGTACACGATCTGGGCGGCGATCGACCTTGCGATGCGCCCCCTCGAACCGGCGGAGCGGGCCGATGCTGCCCGTGCGCTTGCGGGGGAGGACGGTGACGGCGGTCCAAATCCCGGCAGTACTTGAGCGAACCGGTGTTCGAAGTTACGCTCCTGTCGTTCGGCCGGTAACCCCGCCACACCCCCTCCGTAGGGTGCGTCCTGGGAGCCCGATCGGGCGCCCGAGTCGGGGCCGTGCGAGCCGGCCCTCTCCACCGCAGGCACCACCGCAGGCACCACCGCCGGAGCACCGGCAAGGAGACGGACCATGGCAGCAGACCGTGACAAGGCCCTCGATCTCGCGCTCTCGCAGATCGACAAGCAGTTCGGCAAGGGCTCGATCATGCGGATGGGCGAGAAGCAGTCGATGGCCATCGAGGCCGTGTCGACCGGTGCGCTCGCGCTCGATCTGGCGCTGGGCATCGGCGGTATTCCCCGCGGCCGCGTCGTCGAGATCTTCGGCCCGGAGTCGTCGGGCAAGTCCACGCTGGCGCTCCACATCGTGGCCGAGGCCCAGCGCAACGGCGGCATCTGCGCCTACATCGATGCCGAGCACGCGATGGATCCGCAGTACGCCAGGGCGATCGGGGTCGACATCGACGAGCTGCTCATCTCCCAGCCCGACACCGGGGAGCAGGCCCTCGAGATCACCGACATGCTGGTGCGTTCGGGTGCGCTCGACGTGGTCGTTATCGACTCCGTGGCCGCGCTGACGCCCCGGGCCGAGATCGAGGGCGAGATGGGGGATACCCACGTCGGTCTCCAGGCCCGGTTGATGAGCCAGGCACTGCGCAAGCTCACCGGCAGCCTGAACAAGTCGAATACGATCGCCGTGTTCATCAACCAGTTGCGGGAGAAGGTCGGCGTGATGTTCGGCTCGCCCGAAACCACGCCGGGTGGCCGGGCGCTGAAGTTCTACTCGTCGGTTCGGCTCGATATCCGGCGTATCGAGTCGATCAAGGACGGCGTCGAGGTCGTGGGCAACCGCACGCGGGTGAAGGTCGTCAAGAACAAGGTGGCCCCGCCGTTCCGGCAGGCCGAGTTCGACATCATGTACGGCCGGGGCATCAGCCGCGAGGGCTCGCTGCTCGACATGTCGGTCGATCTTGGGATCGTGAAGAAGTCGGGCGCCTGGTACACCTACGACGGCGAGCAACTCGGGCAGGGTCGGGAGAACGCGAAGCAGTTCCTGTCGGACAATCCCGAGGTCATGGTCGAGATCAGTGAGCGGGTCCGTGCCAAGGCCGGGCTGTCGACGGGCGATGCGTTCAGCGCTGCCGACGAGGAGCCGATCAAGCTCGATTGACCCGGTCCCGCCGATCGGTCCCACGTGCGTCGTCGGACCGATCGGCCGGAGCCGGTCCCGGTGCAGTCGGTAGCATTCCGGGCGCCATGGCGCGCAGCTACTTCGTGCGCACCTTCGGGTGCCAAATGAACGAACACGACTCGGAGCGAATCGCTGGCCTGCTCGAGGCCGACGGTCTCAGCCTTGCCTCGTCGGCCGAAGAAGCCGATGTCGTCGTGCTGAACACGTGCTGCATCCGGGAGAACGCCGACAACAAGTTGTACGGCAACCTCGGTCACCTGAAGCGGGTCAAAGACCAGCGCCCCGACAAGCAGATCGTCGTGGCGGGCTGCCTGGCGCAGAAGGATCGAGATCTCGTTCGTTCCAAAGCGCCGTGGGTGGATGTCGTGCTCGGCACGCACAACGTCCATCGAGCAGCCGAACTCGTCGACGAAGCCCGCCGGCACGGCCCGATCACCGAGATCCTCGAGGAGGCGGTGATCGACGACCATGCGCTGTTCCCGTCGGCGCTGCCGGCGCGCCGGGAAACCTCCTACAACGCGTGGGTCACGATCCAGATCGGATGCGACAACACCTGTGCGTTCTGCATCGTTCCGGCCGTGCGGGGTCGCGAGATCAGCCGCCCCTTCGACGACGTGGTCGCCGAAGTCCGGAACCTCGCCGGGCAGGGTGTGACCGAGGTGACGCTGCTCGGCCAGAACGTGAACTCCTACGGGCGGGATCTGGCGCTGGCGGCCCGGCAGGCCGGGGACGGCTCGGTGCGGGTCCGACCGATGTTCGCCGAATTGCTCCGGGCCGTCGGTGCGGTCCCGGGGATCCGGCGGGTTCGCTACACGTCCCCGCACCCCAAGGATCTGCGGCCGGAGACGATCGCTGCGATGGCTGAGATGCCGGCCGTCTGTGAACACCTGCACCTGCCGTTGCAGTCCGGCTCGGATCGGGTGCTCGCCGCAATGCACCGCGGCTACAGCGCCGAGCGCTATCTCGAGCGGTTGGCCGCCGCCCGGGCTGGCGTCGCCGACCTCGCCGTGTCGACCGACCTGATCGTCGGGTTTCCCGGCGAGACCGACGACGATTTCGAGCGCACGCTCGAGGTGGTCGCCGCCGCCGAGTACGACTTCGCCTACACCTTCATCTACTCGCCCCGTCCAGGGACCGAGGCCGCCGAACTCGTCGAGCAGTTCGTGGCCCCTGCGGTCGCCGGCGAGCGATTCGAACGGCTGCGGGTCGTGGTCGAACGTTCGGCGCTGGCCAAAAACCGGGCGCGTATCGGGCGCACCGAAGAGGTGCTCGTCGAGGGCCCCAGCAAAAAGGATCCCACCGTCACCACCGGCCGCACCCGACAGCACAAGCTCGTGCACTTCCGGCCGGACCGGCCCCTGCGGGCCGGAAGCTACGGGCTGGTCGAAATCGTCGACGCTGCGCCCCATCATCTTCGGGGCCGGTTTCTCGAGCAGACCGCAGAGGCCGCACACCGCACCAGGATCCCGGTCGCCCCCGGGTGACACCGGTCGTCCTGCTCGGCCCGACGGCGTCGGGTAAGTCGACCCTCGGCCTCGTCGCCGCCCGGACCCTCGGGGCCGTCGAGCTCGTCTCCGCCGATGCTCTGCAGCTGTACCGGGGGATGGACATCGGCACGGCCAAACCCACTGCAGCCGAGCGCGCGGCGGTGCCGCATCACGCCATCGATCTGTTCGAGCCCTGGCAAGACGCAACCGTGGTCGACTGGCGCGCCGCCTATCGCGGCGCGCTGGGCGCGATCACCGAGCGGGGGTCACGGGCGCTCGTGGTGGCCGGAACCGGTCTGTACTGCCGGTTCGCGGTCGACGCGCTCGAGCCGCCCGCGGACTACCCGGACCTGCGAGCCGAGCTGGAGCGGGATCCGGACACGATCGGTCTCCATGGCCGGTTGGCGACACTCGATCCCCTGGCGGCCGCCCGGATGGAGCCCACCAACCGGCGGCGGGTCGTGCGAGCGCTCGAGGTGACGCTGGGCGCCGGCCGGCCGTTCTCCTCGTTCGGTCCTGGCCTCGAGGTCTACCCGCCCACCGACATCGTCCAGATCGGCCTGCGGTGGCCACGAGAGCTCCTTGCCCGACGGATCGAGGAACGGTTCCACGGCATGCTCGATTACGGTCTGCTCACCGAGGTCGATCGCCTGCTGCGCGACCCGCGCGGTCTGTCCCGCACCGCCGGTCAGGCGCTCGGCTACAGAGAGCTCGCCGAGCACCTGTGCGGCCGCTGCACGCTGGACGAGGCGGTCGAGCTGGCGATTCGCCGCACCCGGCAGTTCGCCGTCCGGCAAATCCGGTGGTTCCGCCGCGACCCCCGCATACGCTGGGTCGACCTCCACGACGATCCGTTGGAGGCGCTCCCCGCCGTCTTGGAGGCGCTCTGCCCGTCACTCTGACCAAGCACCACGGCCTCGGCAACGATTTCCTGGTCCTGGCCACCGATCGGCCGCCCGGCCCAGCGCATGCCGCCGCTGCCGTGCGTTGGTGCGACCGCCGCCGCGGCATCGGTGCCGACGGCCTGCTGATCCTCGGCCCCGCCGCCGGGGACGCTGCGCTCTCGATGACGCTGTTCAACGCCGATGGGTCGCGCGCCGAGATGAGCGGCAACGGGATCCGCTGCCTCGTGCATGCCTGGGTGCTGAACCACGGCATGCCGATGTCGCCACTCGTGGTGCGCACCGACGCCGGGCCGCGCACCGTGACCGTCGCGCCCACCCTGTCCGGGGAGACGATTCTCGCCTCGGTGACCATGGGCGCGGTCACTGCCCTGGCCGAGCCCACGGGCTGGGCTGCGCTCGGCTGCGACCCGGGCCGTCCGGTCCTGCACGTCAGCCTCGGAAACCCCCACTCGGTTGTGCTCACCGACGACGTCGCATCCGTCGATCTCGCCCACCTCGGGGCGCTGGTGCCGCAGGTGAACCTCGAAATCGTCGAGCCGGGGCCCGAACCGGGCGCCGTCACGATGCGAGTCCATGAACGCGGCGTGGGGATCACCGAGGCCTGCGGCACCGGGGCGAGCGCCGTAGCATTCGCCGCTGCCCGGTGGGGTCTCGTGCCGGCCGAGGCGAGCGAGGTGCTCGTGCACATGGACGGTGGCGACGCCACGGTCCGCCTCGATGCCCCGGTGACCGGCGAGGTCACCCTCGTCGGCCCGTCCACCGTCGTCGCAACGATCATCCTCGAGGAGCCTGCACCCTGAGCACGCCGTATACCGAAGCCCTTGGCGCGAGCCTCATCGACCGCACGATCCGGGAGCGGATCGTGACCGTCGGCGTCACCCTGCCGCCGCACCGCGAGGACGAAACCGAGGCAAGTCTCGACGAACTCGCCCAACTGGTCGACACTGCCGGTGCCGAGGTGGTGGCCACGGTCCTGCAACGTCGTGACGCCCCGGACTCCGCGCTGTTCATCGGGAAGGGGAAGGCCGCCGAACTGCTCGAGGTTTGCCTCGCGGTGGACGCCGACACCGTGGTGTTCGACAGCGAACTCACCCCGGCCCAGCAGTACAACCTGGAGAAGCTGCTCGGCCGCACGGCGATCGACCGCACCGCCGTGATCCTCGACATCTTCGCCCAGAACGCCCACACCCTCGAAGGTAAAGCCCAGGTCGAGCTGGCGCTCCTGCGCTACCGGCTGCCCCGCCTGCGCCGCGGCAGCTCGGCGGGCCTGTCCCAGCAGGTCGGCCGGATCGGCACCCGCGGCCCTGGCGAGACCAAGCTCGAGGTCGACCGGCGGCGGATCGCCCGCCGAATCACCCGTCTCGAGGAAGAGCTGCGGGAACTGCAACGTACCCGGCAGTTGCAGCGCAAGAGCCGTCGACGTGGCGGCCTGGCCAGCATCTCCATCGTCGGCTACACGAATGCGGGCAAGTCGACGTTGCTGAACCGGCTCACCGACGCCGGGGTGCTCGTGGAGAACCGCCTGTTCGCCACTCTCGATCCGACCACTCGGCGGCTTTCGCTACCTGGCGGCGAGACCGTGCTGGTCACCGACACCGTCGGATTCGTGCGTCGGCTGCCCCACCCGCTCGTGGAGGCGTTCAAGTCGACGCTCGAAGTGGTCGGCGAGTCAGACCTCCTGCTGCACGTGGTCGACGGCTCCGCGCCGGATCCCGACGGGCAGCTCGTAGCGGTCCACGAAGTGCTCGCCGAGATCGGAGCCGGGGAGGTGCCGCAGCTCCTTGTCGTCAACAAGGCCGACATCGACCCCGACCGTGCCCAGGCCTTGGCGGTGGCCCACGGCGGCGTGGCGGTCTGCGCCCGCAACGGTGCCGGTGTCCACGCCTTGCTCGTCGCAGTCTCCGATCGCCTCCGCTCCCTGGCCCGCATCACCGAACTCGTCGTCCCCTACGAACGAGGCGACGTCCTGGCCGCCGTCCATCGGGAGGGCGAGGTCATGTCGAGCGCGCACGAGGAACACGGGTTACGGATCCGTGCCCGGCTCGACGACGCCTCGGTCGGCCGCCTCGCTGCGTTCGTCGTGGCCCCCACGCCGAGTGCCTGACGTGCGAACCTAGACACGATGCCGACCGGGTTCGTCCCCCCGCCCTATCCGTACGACCGCCTCGACAAGGCGATCTCGCTCGCTACGGCGCACGAGGGTGGCGCCGTCGACTGTTCGATCGGCACGCCGTGCGATCCGCCGCTGCCCGCCGTCGTGGCGGCCCTCGGCGCCTCGGGAGCCGAACGCGGGTATCCGGCGTCGATCGGCTCGGTCGCCCTGCGCGACGCCTTCCGGCGTTGGATGGCGCGCCGTTGGTCGATCGAGGTGCCGGCGTCGGCACTCGCGGCCTGTATCGGCACGAAGGAGTTCGTGGCCACGCTCCCACAGTGGCTGCACTTGCGCCGGCCCGACCGTGACACCGTGCTCCACCCGGCCGTCGCCTACCCGACCTACGAGATGGGTGCCACGCTTGCGGGCTGCCGCGCCGTGGCGGTTCCGGAGGCTCCGGGTGGCGGACTCGACCTTTCGGCGATCGATCCTGCGGACGCGGCGCGTGCGCTGTGTCTTTGGGTGAACAGCCCGTCGAACCCGACCGGTGCGCTCGACGACCTCGGGGTTGCCGCAGCGTGGGGACGGGCTCGTGGCGTACCGGTGTTCAGCGACGAGTGCTACTGCGAATTCACCTGGCAGGGCTCGCCTCGCACGATCCTGGAACACGGCCTCGAAGGTGTGGTTGCCGTGCACTCGTTGTCGAAACGGTCGAACCTGGCCGGCGTGCGAGTCGGTTGCTATGCGGGGGATCCCGATCTCGTCGGCTACCTGTCCGAGGTGCGCAAGCACGCCGGCATGATGGTCCCCGGTCCGGCGCAGGCCGCCGGGGTCGTCGCCCTCGACGATGACGAGCACGTGGCCGAGCAGCGCGCCCGCTACCGGCGCCGGTTGGACGAGTGTGCCCGGGTGCTTTCGACTTGGTCGGGGATCGAGGTGCCGCTCCCGGCGGGCGGGTTCTACCTCTGGATCCCGGTAGAGGACGCCTGGGCGTTCACCGAGCGTCTCGCCAGCGAGGGCGGCGCCGTGGTCAGCCCCGGTGAATTCTACGGCGAGGCTGCGGCGTCATTCGTCCGGGTCGCCGTCGTCCAGCCTGATGATCGCCTAGCCCTCGTCGCCCGTCGCCTAGGAGTTGCGTGATGTCCGTCGTCCCGCCCGCCCCCCTCTTGCCGGCGGCGCCGCCGCCGATCCGCCCCCGTAAGGTCTGGTACGTCGTAGGCGTTTTGCTGATCGTCGCCGGCATCGTGGGCGGCGTCGGGCTCTTCATCGGAGGTCTCGTCAGCACGTCGCGGACCGTCGACGGGTTCGGGCGCTTCGTCGCACCGGCCTCCAAGAGCCTGAAGTTCCAGCGGTCCGGCACGTACACGATCTTCTACGAGTATCTCGGCGAGGTGTGTGGCGAGCCGTCGGGGTGCGTGAAGATCGACGCCCCGGAGACGCCGCCCGCGTCGCTGACAATCCGCCTCACCGATGCCGCTGGCCGCAGCGTTGCCGTCGACCGCAGCGGTGACACCGACCGGACGTTCTCCTTCGGCGGTCGTGCGGGCACGTCCGTGGCCTCCGTCGACATCCCGGCGGCGGGCGAGTACGTGATCGAGGTGGGCGGGGGGACGGACCGTTACGGGATCGCGGTCGGCCGGGGCGTGCTCGGGACATTGGTCCGCTGGATTCTCGGTGGCATCGCCGCCGGCGTGGTCGGCGTCCTCGTAGGCGTCGTGCTCCTGATCGTCACCGGGGTGCGGCGGGGCCGCCGTCGCCGGGAGGCGTCCGCCGGCCGGCCGGCGCCGTCGCCGTACGTGCCGGGTCCTGTGGTGCCGTACGGGGCGCCAGCGCCGGCCTCACCGCCGCTGTCGCCGGTTGGCACGCCACCCACCGTCCCGCCGCCTTCCGCCCCGCCCGCCCCGCCGTTCGTGGCACCGCCACCTGCGCCTGCACCGCTCGCGCCTCCACCACCGGCTGCACCGCCTCCCCTTGCCCCGCCGGCTCCGCCGTCGTCGTGGGGGCCGCCGAGTTCGGGATCGTGACGTGACGGTCGATCTCCTGGTTCGCACCGCCGAACTCGTTGCGATTTCGTCTGAGAGCCACGCAGAGCGCGAGATCACCGATCATCTCGAACGTGTCCTCGCCGAGCGCGCCCCGTGGCTCCGGCTCGATCGCCTCGGCGAGAACCTCGTCGCACGCACCGATCTCGGTCGCCGCCAGCGAGTGGTGCTCGCTGGCCACACGGACACCGTTCCGGCCAACGGCAACTTCCCGGGGCGTCTCGACGGTGACGTGCTGTACGGCCTGGGAAGCTCGGACATGAAGAGCGGCCTCGCCGTCATGCTGGAGCTGGCCTGCTCGCTGCGCTCACCGGCGCACGACGTCACCTATGTGTTCTACGAAGCGGAGGAGGTCGCGGCTCGATTCAACGGCCTCGGACGCTTGTTCGCCGAACGCCCCGACCTCCTCGTAGGGGACGTCGCCCTTTTGGGTGAGCCGACGGACGGCTCGCTCGAGGCAGGGTGCCAGGGGACGATGCGGGCTGAGGTGACCTTCTGCGGAGCTCGCGCCCACACGGCACGCCCGTGGATGGGCCGCAATGCTGTCCACCGTCTCGCCGAAGCGCTCACCCGGCTCTCCGCCTACGAGGGACGGCGGCCGGTGATCGACGGCTGCGAGTTCCGTGAGGCGATGCAGGCCGTCAAGGTGGAGGGTGGTGTCGCCGGCAATGTCGTACCCGACCGTGCCGTGCTCACCGTCAACCACCGCTTCGCTCCGGATCGGACTGCGTCGCAAGCGGAAGCGCACCTGCGAGCGATCGTGGCACCCGCCCTCGAGGCGGACGACCGTTTCGAACTCGTCGATGTCTCGCCGGCTGCTGCCCCGTCGTTGACCCACCCGATCCTTGCGAGCCTCGTGGAGCACAATGCGCTGGAGGTTCGGGCAAAGCTCGGCTGGACCGACGTGGCCCGCTTCGCCGAGCGGGGCATACCGGCTGCGAACTTCGGCCCGGGTGATGCCACGATCGCCCACACCGCCGGCGAGTTCGTCCGGCGTGAGCCGATCGAACGTGTGTACCAGGCGCTGGAGCGGTTGCTCACAGACGCCGCATGACGGTGACGACCCGGCCGTACAGCCGGACGTCGCTCGCCTCGAACACCATCGGCTTCAGCCGGGCGTTGGCTGGCTGAAGCGTGACCTTGCTGCCCTTGCGCTGATAGGTCTTCACGGTGGCCTCTTCGCCCGGGATACCGGCGACGACCACCTCGCCGTTGATCGCATGATCCTGCTGGCGGACGATCACGAGATCGCCGTCGAGGATGCCAGCATCGATCATCGAATCGCCGCGGACCCGAAGCATGAACAGCTCACCTTCGCCAGTGAGATCCGCCGGAACCGGTAGGACCTCCTCCACGTTCTCCTGCGCCAGCACGTCGGCACCTGCGGCAACGTCGCCGACGAGCGGGACGTGGCGGACCGGCCGCCGCTCGATCGCGGCGCCCGAGTTCGGGTCGTACCGGACTTCGATGGCGCGCGGCTTGGTGGGATCCCGCCGCAAGAACCCCATGCGTTCGAGCGCCGTGAGGTGATTGTGCACGGTGGACGGCGACGTGAGGCCGACTGCCTCGCCGATCTCGCGGACCGAAGGGGGAAAACCTCGCTCGCGCTGATGGCGCTCGATGACGTCGAGGATCTCTCGCTGGCGGGCGGTGAGCAGCTGTTCGGCCATGGCCCCGAGGCTATCGACCGGTCGATCCGAGGTCAAACATCTGTTCGTGGAACTTTTGTTCGATCAGACGTTGACGACGAACGATCGTTCGGGCAAGACTGCGAACAGTCGTTCGTGGCCCGCAGGTGTGGGCCCTCCCTGGGAGGAAGGTCATGGCAGCAGCCCCGATGCGAGCCCCGATGCGAGCCCCGATGCGCCGGGCGCAGGCCCCGCTGACGCGAAGCGCAAACCCGTCTCGAGGAGGTGCGTCGCTTCGGCTTGCGTCGTCCCATGGCGTGCTCACGCCGTGGGAGCTGCCCGCGGTCCGGCCGCGCTCGGTGGGGCGTGAGCGGCGGACCGTGCGCCTGCCTGCCTCCGTGTATCGCCGCCGTCGGCGGGTCGCCGGTGCACTCGCCATCGGCCTCGTGGCTGCGCTCGCGTGGGTCGCCTCGATTGCCGTCGCCTCGTTCGGCTCGGCGGGGATGCCGGCGGGCGGCTCGGACGGAGACGGTTCTGCGGTCACGGCAACGTATGTCGTGCAGCGGGGAGACACGATCTGGTCGATCGCCGAGCGCTTCGCCCGCCCCGGCGAGGTCGGCGGCATGTCGGATCGGCTCTTGCGGGCGAACGGTGGGTCGCAGCTGCAGGTGGGCCAGGCGCTCGTGATCCCCACTGGCTCATGAGCGCGGGAGGTACGCTGCTCCCGGTGCGCTGTCCCGTTTGCCGAGCCGAGGATTCCAAAGTGGTGGATTCCCGTGCGGCGGACGATGGTGCGGCGATTCGTCGTCGTCGCTCCTGCTTGTCGTGCAGCGAGCGATTCACCACCTATGAGCGCCTCGAAGAGCTGCCGCTCGTCGTCGTGAAGCGCAGCGGCCAGCGCCAATCGTTCGATCGCAACAAACTGGTGTCTGGGGTGCAGGCCGCGTCGAAGGGTCGTCCGGTGTCCTCGGAGCAGCTCGAACAACTTGCGATCGAGGTCGAGGACCGGATCCGTCTCGAGGCACCGGAGGTGACCAGTACGGCGATCGGTCTCGCCGTCCTCGAACACCTCGGGCCGATCGACGAGGTCGCGTACCTCCGTTTCGCAAGCGTGTACAAGAACTTCGCGGCGGCCGATGATTTCCGTCGGGAGCTCGGGTTGCTCGCAAAACTCAGCGATCCGGCGCCCTGAGACGTCGGTAGCGAAGGAACAGCTCGCCGTCGGCCTCGAGTGCGTGCTCGAGGCTCATCCGGCGGGCAACCTCACCCAAGCCGGCAGCCATCCGGGTACTGGTGCCAGCGACCAGCATCGGTGCGACGGTCACGCAGACTTCGTCGACGAGATCGCGGGCGATCAGCTGACCGTTGAGGTTCGGACCGCCCTCGGCGACGACCACGTCGGCATCGAGCTGGCGCAGTGCATCGTCCAGGTCGACCGACCCTGAACCCGCCCGAAGCACCGCAACTCCGGGCCGCACATCGGTCTCCTCGGTGACGACGGCGATGCCCGCGCCCGAGGGGAACAAGTCGGTGCCAGGGTCCACGTCGCCGGTGCGGCTAACGACCGCAATACGTTGTCCGGCTCGTCGGGGCGCGCGGTAGCGCTCGGTGCGAGCGGTGGCGGCCCCCACGAGGATGACGTCGGCCTGCGCCCGCAGGGCGGCGAAGACCGCCTTGTCCCCCGGGCCACCCAGACCGCCCGACCGCCCGCCGAGTGCCGTGGCGCCGTCGATGCTCATCACCATGCCGATGACCACCCACGGACGGCCGCCGACGCGCCGCCGCGTGTCGTCCTGATACCACGCGAGAACATCGACCGCGTCGCCCCCGGCCGAGTGTGCGTCGACCGGGTGGAGCCGTCGCAGGATCAGACCCCCGGCTTGTAGGACAGCTGCACCCTTGAGCGGTAGGCACGCACCTTGCCGTCCTCGATGAGCACGTCCATCTCGACGACGGTGGCGACGCGAAGGTCGGCTCCGATCGAACGGGTCGCCTCTTCGATCGCGTTGGCAGTGGCCTGCTCCCAGGATTCGGCGCTCGAGCCGATCAGCTCCACGACGTTGTAGACGCTCGACGTCATCGTTGCCCCTTCCGCCGTGGCGTGCAGCCTGCGATGATCAGGCTACCTGCCGGGTGCCGGCGCGAAGAGGGGGACGATGCCACCCAAGCCGCGTGATCCCGACAGCGTCTACCGCGTCGTGCAGTTCGTGGCCACCCACCCCGACAGCTGGGAGGCCGCAGCTTCGGCGGGTGTTGCCGAGGCGGCGAAGACGATCGACGACCTGCGTGTCGCCCAGGTGGTGCAACTCGACACCACGGTGGGCAGCGGGCGGGTGATGGCGTACCGGGTGAAGCTGAAGATGTCCTACCGCATCGACCGGATCCGCACGATCGCAGGGGAGACCGCAGTCGTGCAGCGGCTGCTGGTGGTCGCCAACCGGACCGTCGGCGGGCCCCGGGTCGCCACGCTCGTCCGCGACCGGCTCGGCCGGGGCCCGGTCGAGGTCCACCTGCTCGTGCCGGCGATCACTTCCGTTGCGAACCTGACCCTCGGAATCGATCCCCTTACTGCAGGCCACGTGCTCGCGGATCCCGAGGTGCTCGCCGAAGCCGCTCGGGACGTGGCGGCGGAGGCAGAGGAACGCCTCGCTGCTCAACTTGCCGAACTGGTGCGGGTCGGAGTGCGCAGCGCAACCGGCGAGGTCGGCCCCGCCGACCCCATCGCCGCGATCGACGCAGTGCTGGCCCGGTCGAGCTTCGACGAGATCGTGTTGTCGACGCTGCCCGCCGGGGTGTCGCGATGGCTCAAGCTCGACCTGCCGAGTCGGCTGCAACGCCGCACGGCGATCCCGGTGACGGTGCTCGAGCAGCCCGAGGCGTGACGCCAGCGCTCACCAGCCCCCGACGAGGTCACGCCGGCCGGCCTCGCTGGAGGACGCGGCGTGGAGGAAAAGCGCCCGGGACATGAGCGTCGGGTCGCCTGCGGCGCGCTCGCGGTACGTGCGGGCGCGCAACTCGTGCACGGCGGTCGACCCGGGGGCGGCCAACGCGGCGAACTCGATGAGGTGGCAGGCGAGCCGAGCGTCGCCATCGTCGAGCATTTCGGCGACCCGGGCGAGCACGACGTCGACCCCGCCGGCGAGTCGCACCCACTCGCCGGCCTGCTGGGCCCGGGGCGCCGGGAGCAATGTGTCGGGCTCGCCGTCCCACCATCCGCCGTACCGGCGCCACACGTTGCGGACGAGGAACTGGGGATGGTCGTACACCGGCTGCAGGTAGGGGAGGTCCCGGAGGCGCTCGGGGATCTCGACCGCATGGAGTACCTGGTCGAGTGACGCCCCGGTGTTCATGAGCGCGATGGTCTGGGACTCGATGGAGTCGAGCAGGTCCGCTGTGTCGACCAGCGCCCGCACCACGCGGTCCGTGCCGAAGATCGGCATGCCGTGGCCGCAGAGCATCACCTCGGGCTGCAGGGCCGCCATTTGCCGCAAGCTGTGCGCCCAGTCCGAGGCGTAGCGCTGGACCTTCTGCGGGTTGCCGGCATTGGGAACCGCCCAGATGAACAGGTCTCCGGGATGCAGGATGCGCCGCTCGGGCACCCAGGTCCACGTGGCGTCGTCGGTCTCGCCGAGCGCGTGGTGCAGTTCGAAGGTGAGCGAACCTTGCCGGAAGGTGAGCCGGTCGTGGTAGGTCACGTCCGGGTAGCGGTACTCGGTCGGCCAGGTGAAGGCCTGGAGCCGCTCGTGCCCGGCGGCGCCCATGGCGGAGGCAACCTCGCCGAACTGGCGGGCGTTGATCTTCGCGTTCCAGCCGTTCATGGCCCGATACCGGTCGAAGTGTTGGGGGACCGCAGCGTGCCCGTACACCTGGGGTCGGGCCCACCCCCGTTCGGTCGCCTCGGCGTCGAAGCGCAGGGTCCCGAAGACGTGGTCGGCGTGGTGGTGGGAGTACACGGCACCGGCGAGGCGACCCTGGGGTCTCCAGGCGCGCACCGTGTCGTAGACGTGATCGACGTCGAAGTGGCCGCCGGTGTCGAGCATCACGAGCCCGTCGCCGGTGTCGAGGGCGTTGACGCTCGCCACGCTCTTCAGCACGAGCACGCCGTCGAGCACCTCTTCGCTCGCGCGGTTGAGCGCCGGACGGACGGGATGGTGGACCAGGTCGGCGAGGTTGCACTCGCCGTGCCAGTGGCGTTCGGCCAGGTCACGGATCGACATGGACGCAGCCTCGCGCACCGCCGGGTCGACGCCGGCCGCTCGAGGGCGGCAGGTCTCAGCGTGCGTTGATGAACGCAAGTACCTCGGCTCGTGCCTGCAGGTCGTGCTTGTACAGGCCCCGCACGGCGGTGGTGACGGTGAGCGAGCCCGCCTTGCGGACACCACGGACCGACATGCAGGAGTGCTCGGCGGCGACGACCACGAGCACACCGGCCGGATCGAGCATTGCCATCATGGCGTCGGCGAGCTGGCTCGTCATCCGCTCCTGCACCTGCAGCCGGCGGGCGTAGCCCTCGACGAGTCGTGCCAGCTTCGACAGCCCGGTGAACCGACCCCGCTCGCCGGGGAGATAGGCGATATGGGCCTTGCCGTGGAAGGGGAGTAGGTGGTGTTCGCACAGCGAGGTGAACGGGATGTCGCGGACCATCACCATCTCGTCGTGGTCGATGTCGAAGGTCGTTGCCAGGTGCTGCTCGGGTACCTCGTGGAAGCCGGCCATCAACTCGGCCCACATCACGGCCACCCGGGCGGGGGTGCGTACGAGGCCCTCCCGGTCGGGGTCCTCGCCGATGGCGAGCAGGAGTTCGCGCACGGCGCGCTCGGCACGATCGATGTCGACGGCACCGGGAAGGGGGGCGGTGGTGGGAACGTCGTTCACTGCGACAGCTTGCCGGACCGCCCGACCGGAGAGCGTCAGTGGCTGGGGAACTGAGCGCAAGGCGAAGACCGATACCGATCACCGCCAACCCGCCCCCTGACACGGCCGCCCGCCGGCGAGGCCGGCGCGCCAGTCATGGAGTCATGCTCGGATGGCCGCCGACATCCGGGCGCGTACAGTGCCGGCCATGCCTGGATCGCTCATCGGGACCGAGGTCCGCCGCGTCGAAGACCCCGACCTGCTCGTCGGACGCACCACCTACGTCGACAATCTGCCGATCCCCGGGGTGCTCACTGCGGTGTTCGTGCGGTCGCCTTACGCGCACGCTCGCATCGCCGACGTCGACACGGCGGCCGCTGCTTCGATGCCCGGTGTGGTCGCGGTGTTGACGGGCGCCGATCTCGGGCTCAACCCGTTCCATGCGTTCGGCGCAGCGCTGCACCCGGCGTGCGGCCGCCCACCGCTCGCGACCGACAAGGTCCGCTTCGTCGGCGAACCGGTCGCGGTGGTGATCGCCGAGTCGCGTCCGCAGGCCACCGATGCAGCCGACGCCGTCGTGGTCGAGTACGAGCCGCTCGCGGTCGCGGTCGACATGGAAGCTGCGCTCTCCACCGATGCGGCGAAACAGTTCGACACGATGGATTCGAACCTCGCCGCCGGCTCGCGCGAACCAGCCGAACTCGATCCGCTGGTCGGGTCCGAGGTGGTGGTGCGGGGGCGCTTCGAGAACCAGCGGGTGGCCGTCGTGCCGATGGAGGGCAACGCCATCTGCGTGGTGCCGGGTGCTGACGAGTTCGGCCACTCCCTGACGGCGTACGTGTCGACGCAGATGCCGCACCTGTTCGCCATGCTCGCCCGGGGTGCCGCGGGCCTGGCCAAGGGCGAACTGCGCGTGATCGCCCCGCACGTCGGTGGCGGGTTCGGCGGCAAAGCCGGGATCACCGCCGAGCACCTCGTCGTGCTGACGGCCGCAAAGCGGCTCGGCCGGCCGGTGAAGTGGGTGGAGACCCGTTCGGAGGATCTCGTCTCGCTCCCGCACGGTCGCGGGCAGGTCCAGTACATCGAGATGGGGTTCCGGCGTGACGGGCGTATCGCCGGGATGCGGTGCCGGGTGGTCGGTGACGCCGGCGCCTACGGCGGTTTCGGTGGTGGCCTGGCAATGGGTCCCACCAAGAACATGGCCCAGGGGGTGTACGACATCCCGGCGATCGGGTACGACGTCGCCGTTGCGCTCACCAACACCACGCCGGTGGGAGCGTTCCGCGGCGCCGGTCGGCCGGAGGCTGCTGCGTTCCTGGAACGGATCATCGACATGGGCGCCGACGAGCTCGGCATCGATCCGGTGGAGATCCGCCGGATCAACCTGCTGCGCCCCGAGCAGTTCCCGTACACGACGCTGATGGGCACGACCTACGACTGCGGCGAGTACCAGAAGTGTCTCGACGTCGCTGTCGACGCGGCGGGCTACGAGGCTCTGCGGGCCGATCAGGCCGCCCGTCGGGCCCGGGGCGATCGGATGCAGCTCGGTATCGGCGTGAGCACGTACGTCGAGATCACGGCCGGCGGCATGTCGAGCGAATGGGCCGGGGTGGAGATCGACGACGACGGTGGCGCGACGATCAAGGTGGGCACGTCCTCGCACGGCCAAGGCCACGCCACGACCTTCGCGATGATCGTCGCCGACCGGCTCGGCATCCCGCTCGAGCAGATCCGCTTCGTGCAGTCCGATACCGCGGTCGTCCCCAAGGGCGGTGGCACCGGTGGTTCGCGCTCGCTGCAGATCGGGGGCTCGGCCGTGCTCGAAGCGGCGGGCACGGTGCTCGATCGGGCAAAGCAGTTGGCGGCCAAGCTGCTCGAGGCTGACGCTGCTGACATCGTGCTCACCGACGACGGTCGCCTCGGGGTGGCCGGTGTGCCGTCGAGCGCCAAGACCTGGGCCGAGGTGGCCGCGGCGGCCCGCGACGACGGCGACCCGCTGGCTGCTGCGATGGACGTCGCTCAGAAGGGCGCCACGTTCCCGTTCGGCGCCCATGTAGCGGTCGTCGAAGTGGACATGGAGACCGGCCGGGTCGAGCTCGTCCGCCACGTGGCGGTCGACGACTGCGGCCGGATCGTGAACCCGCTGCTCGTCACCGGTCAGCAGCACGGCGGCATCGCCCAGGGCGCGGCCCAGGCGCTGTGGGAACAGTTCGTCTACGACGCCAACGGCAACCCACTCACCTCGACGCTGGCCGAATACGCCATGCCGTCGGCGGCCGAGCTGCCGAGCTTCGAGGCGATCAACACCGAGACCCCGACCCCACAGAACGCGCTGGGGGCGAAGGGGATCGGTGAGTCGGGAACGATCGGATCCACCCCGGCGGTCCACAACGCGGTCGTCGACGCACTGAGCCACCTGGGGGTGCGTCACCTTGACATGCCGTGCACTCCGCAACGGGTGTGGACCGCCATCGAGCAAGCCCGCTCCGGGAGCCTTCCGGACCCGTGGCGGGAGCCGCCGGCGGTGTTCGCCACCCTCCCTGTGCGTGGTGCCAAGCCGGCGGTTGCCGACATCGAGGTCTGAGCCGTGTCGCTGGGCGCCTCTGCTCAGGAGGCGCCCAGCAGGCCGTGACGCCGGCGCAGCGACCGGTCCGCGCTCGTGAATACTGCGTCGACGAGCAGGCCGAGCACCAACAGCACGAGCATGTAGGCGATCAGCAGCGGGGTGTCGGAGAACTCCCGGGCGAACTGCAGGCGGGTGCCGATCGAGGTGGTGCCCGGGATGATGACGAGCAACTCGCCGGCGAGCAAGCTGCGCCAGGCGAATGCCCATCCCTGCTTCATGCCGCCGACGTAGCTCGGGAGCGCGGCCGGCAGGATGACTTGCCGGTACAGGCCGAAGCCGCGGGCGCCGAGCACCCGACCGGCCCGGACGTACAGCGGCGGCACCTGGTCGACACCGGCTACCAGGCCGTTGGCGATCGAGGGCACTGCGCCGAGCAGCACGACGAACAGGATCGCCCCCTCGGACAGCTTGAACAGCAGGATCGCGAGCGGGAACCACGTGATCGACGGCATCGTCTGCAGGCCGGTGATCAGCGAGCCGACGGCGTTGCGCAGCAGCGCCCAACGGGCGACGGCCACACCGAGCACCGTGCCGATGACGACGGCGAGGGCGAACCCCGACGCCGCCCGCCACATCGTGATCCCGATCGCAGCCCAGAAGTCGCCCTCGACGACGAGTTCGCCGAGGAGGGGCAGCACGTCGGCGGGACCCGGCAGGGCCCAGCGCGGGCGCCACTGCGACAGCACCACCGCCTGCCACAGCCCGAGGCCGATCGCAACGGCCGCGAGCTTCGGCCAGGTCGCCGACCAGCCCCGCCGCAGCAGGCCGGGCCGGGGGTCGGCGGGGTGCTCCAGCGCGTCGAGGCCTGCCAGTTCGACGGCGAGGTCGTCGGCAGCGTCTTTCGTGGTCGGGCGGGGAACGACCTCAACGGCCATGGCGGCGCACCTCCGTGCGGAGCTCTTCGGTGATCGTCGCGGCGAGCGCGCCGACCTCGGGCGACTCGATCCGGCGTGGGCGGTCGATCTCGATGGGGAACGTGGCGACCACCCGACCGGGGCGGCTCGCCAGCAGCACGACGCGGTCGCCGAGGCGGACCGCTTCGCGCACGTTGTGGGTGACGAACACGATGCTCGGCCGGCGCGCCGACCAGACCTGCTCGAGCTCGTCGTGCAGGAGGTCGCGGGTCATGGCGTCGAGGGCCCCGAACGGCTCGTCCATCAACAGCACGGAGGCGTCCTGGGCGAGCGCCCGGGCGAGTGCGACCCGCTGGCGCATGCCGCCGGACAGTTCGTGGGGCCGACGGTCGGCGGCGTCGGCGAGATGCACGGCGTCGAGCAGCTCGAGCGCCCGGGCCCGCCGGGCCCGGCGGTCGCCCACTCCCGACAGGCGCAAGGCGAGTTCGACGTTCCGTCGCGCCGTAAGCCACGGGAACAGCGCCGAGTCCTGGAACATCAACGCCACGCGCCGCCCGCCGGTCACCTCCACCGTGCCCGCGCTCGGACGATCGAGCCCGGCGAGGAGGTTGAGGATCGTCGACTTGCCGCAGCCCGACGCGCCGAGCAGGCAGACGAACTCACCGGGAGCGATGTCGAGGTCGATGCCGCCGAGCGCGGTCACTGCGCCCGGGCCAGCACCGAAGACCTTCGTCACGCCCTGCAGGCGGGCGGCGGCATTGGCGGTCTCCAGGAGCGTCACCGGTCAAAGTCCCTTCACCGTCGCCTTGCCCGCAGCGGTCAGCACCTGGTTCAGCAGTGTCAGGTCGTAGATGTCCTTGAGGTCGACCGGCTGCAGCAGACCGATCTCCTGGGCCGCCTTGGCCGAACCCACGAGCGACGGTGCGATCGGGTCGTTGGTGAACGTGAGGTTCTTGAACGAGGCAGCGATCAGCTCGGCCGGAACGCCCTTGCCGGTGATCTTGACGATGGCGTCGTTGACCAGCTTCTGGGCCTCGGCGGAGTTCGTTGCGAGGAAGTCGTTGGCCGCCACCTGGCCCTCGAGGAGCCGCTTGACCGTGTCGGGGTTCTTCTTCAGGAACTCGGTGGACACGAGCAGGTGGGTGGTGACGAATTGGCCGCCGGGCCACAGCGCTCGCTCGTCGACGAGCACCTTGCCACCGCCTTCGGTGACGAGCCGGGTCGCCCACGGCTCCGGCACCCAGGCGCCCTGGATCGCGCCGGACTTGAAGGTCTCGAGGGTCTGCGCGTTCTCCTGGGGCAGGATCGACGCATCGCCGCCACCGGTGGTGTCGGTCTTCAGGCCGTTGTCCTTCAACCACTTCCGGAGCGCGACGTCCTGGGTGCCGCCGAGCTGCGGGGTGGCGAGCTTCTTGCCCTTCAGGTCGGCGGGGCCGTTGATCTCCGGCTTGACGACGAAGAAGGCCCCCGCCGAGGTGGCGCCCGAGATCAATCGGATCGCCTTGCCGTCGGACTTCTGGTAGGCGTTGATCGCCGGGTTGGGGCCGATGTAGGTGGCGTCGATGCCGCCGGAGAACAGCGCCTCGATGGCGGTGGGACCGGCGTTGAACGTCTTGACCTCGAGGGTGTCGGTGCCCAGCTTGGCCGCGAAGATCCCCTTCTCGACGCCGACGAGCGCGGTGGCGTGGGTGACGTTGGGGAAGTACCCGAGGCGCACCGTGACCGGCTTGCGGGGAGCCGTCGTGGTGCTGGCGGCCGTCGTGGTGGTCGCGGCGGCGGTGGTCGCGGCGGCGGAGGTGCTGGCAGCCGTCGTGGCCTTGGTCGCAGCGGTGGTGGCGGCCGCGCCGGCGTCGTCGTCGCCGCACGCGGTGACGCCGACGGCGAGACCGAGCAGGGCGAGGGGGGCGAGGACTCGGCGGAACATGCGACCATCTTTCGTATCGTGGAATAACAATCCGGCAGACGAAATATGATCACATGAGTCGGGAATTGGCAACCCGGGCGCGCCGAGTCGCCGAAACGCCCCCGGGAGCGCTCAGAGCAGGTCGAGGGCGAGGGTGGCGGCGAGTCGGGCGGCGCTCGCCCGGACGTCGTCGGCGAGCGCCGTGAGCCGACGGTTCGGCAACCGGCTGGCCGGACCCTGGAGCCCGACGGCGGCCCGGGCGATCCCGTTGCCGTCGAGGACCGGGGCCGCGACCCCGACCACGCCGTCGTAGCGCTCGCCGTGGTTGAGGGCGTAGCCGCGACGGCGGATCCGGGTGAGCTCGCTGCGGAGTTCGTCGGGCTCGGTCAGCGTCTGGGCGGTGAAGGCCTCGAGGGGACCGAGGACTGCGACGGCGTCGCTGCGGCTGGGATCGCCGAAGGCGAGCAGGGCCTTGCCCATTGCGGACGCGTGCAGGCGGACGTGGTCCCCGACGCCGTGGTCGAAGCGCAACCGCTGTTGGGAGGAGGTGACGAGGACGACCGTGAGTTCGCCCTCGGCGGCGCGCACCCCGAGAGCGGCTGACTCTCCGGTGCGCCCTGCGAGGTCGTCGAGCGCGGCCTGGGCATCGTCGAGTCGTAGTGCGACGGCGGCGCGCCGACCGAGCAGCGCCAGCCGCATCCCGAGTCGGTAGCGCTCGGTGCGCGGGTCCTGGACCAGGAAACCGTTGCGGCAGAGCGCCTGCGCGATCCGGTAGGCGGTTGGCGCCTGCAGTCCGGTCTGCCGGGCGAGCTCGACGAGGCGCAGCTCGTCGGCATCGGCGAAGCAGCCGAGCAACGCCAGAGCCCGTTCGACGGCCTGGGCCCCGGAAGGCCGGGCGTCGTCGCTCACGCCGGACCCAAGGCGCGCGCGGACTCGTAATGCTCCCAGCCCACCGGATGGAACGCCTTGATGCGCAATGCGCGCAACGCGGACGCGAGCGCAGGCTCGGTGCGCGCGTCCTCGAGCACGGCCGCCACCGCTCGGCGGGTGGCAGCGAGGTCGCCACCGAGAGCCGTGATCAGCGGCGGGCACGGGATCACCGGGCCCTGCCCGACCCCGACGAGGCCGGCGAGGCTCGCTGGACGTACGTCGCCGAGCAGTGCCCAGGTGATGCTGTCGATACAGGCGATGTCGACCTCGTCGCGCTGCAGCGCAGCGAGGCTTGCGACGTGCGCGCCGACGATCGTCGCCGAACGCCCGGGCCAGCGGTCGCCGGGTGCGCCGACGCCACGCAGCAGGCTGACCCAGCCCGACAGGCTGTCGCCGTGGTTGACCGCCGCCCGCAGGCGCGCCAGCGCGACCACCGGGCGATCGGCAAGCTCGGCGCGGGTGACGAGGAGGCTGCGGTACCGGGCCCCGTCGGCGGACGGCACGTCGTAGGCGAAGGCGCCCACCACCTCCACCCGCGTGTCGAGGGACGTGACGAGCGGCCAGCCGCAGGTCTGGCTGAACACCAGGTCCGGCGCAAGCCACGGCGCGTGGTAATCCTCTCCGCGCTCGAGCGTGTCGGGCGCAGGGATGCCGTTGTCCCGCAGACGCTCGCCGAGCGCCGTCCACACGGCATCGGTCGCCTCGCGAAGCTCGGGCAGGTCGTACATCGGCAGACTGGCGACACCGGCGGACGGCACGGCAGCACCGTACCGGCGGCTTCGGGTGCGGCGCCGGGTCCCAGGCGTACGATCCCGAGGCATGGAGCAGCTCTGCCAGGACCTTGCGGACGAGCACGCCGCGCTTGACGCCGCCCTCGCCGATCTCGACGAAGCCGGGTGGCGCACGCCGACTGCGGCTGCCGGATGGGACGTGCGCGCCACGATGGTGCACCTCGCGTTCTTCGACGACGTGGCCCGGTTGGCCGCCGCCGACACCGCCGCGTTCGTGGAGCTCCGCGGCCGGCTCGTCTCGGGCGCGGTCGACGTGGAGCGCGACCACGCCCACCTGAGCGGGGCCGAGGTGTTCGCCTGGTGGCGCACGGCCCGAACCGGCCTGCTCGAGGTGCTGTCGCCGATGGACCCGAAGGCCCGCATCGAGTGGTTCGGGCCGCCGATGAGCGCCCGCAGCCACGCGACGGCGCGCCTCATGGAGACCTGGAGCCATGGGACCGATGCCGCCGAGGCCGTGGGCCGGCCGATGGCGGCGAGCGATCGGCTCCGCCACGTGGCGCACATCGGGGTGACCACCCGAGGCTGGTCGTACGTGAACCGAGGACTGACCCCGCCCGACGTGCCGGTCCGTGTCGAGTTGCGGGCCCCGTCGGGAGACGTCTGGACGTGGGGTCCCGAGGATGCGGCGGACATCGTGCGCGCCAACGCACTCGACTTCTGCCTCGCCGTCACCCAGCGGCGCCGATTCGAGGATCTCCCGATCGAGACCGTCGGTGCCGCCGCGCTCGAGTGGATGACGCTCGCCCAGGCGTTCGCCGGTGGCCCGACGAGCACCGACCCCGACCGCGCCCGGCTGGCCTGACCGGTGGCGCGCGCGGTCGACCCGGAGGAGCGCCGCGCCGAACTGGCCCGTGCGGCCGCCCGCGTCATCGCCCGGGACGGGATCGTCGGCGCGTCGCTCCGGGAAGTTGCGGCCGAGGCCGGGTTGACGACCGGGGCGCTCACCCACCACTTCACGGACAAGCGTGAACTGCTCCGCTTCACGTTGCGGGCCTCGCTCGACCACCGGCGTCGCACCGCTCCGGGTCCCGAGGACCCGGTGGCCGCCCTGCGGGGGGCGCTCGAGGCCGCGCTTCCCGTGTCGGAGCAAGCCCGGCTGCACTGGATCGTGACCGTCGCGTTCTGCGCACAGGCTGCCGGCGACGTGGACCTTGCGACGGAGCAGCGCGACGCTTACCGACGCTACCGGGGTGCGGTTGCGGCGCTCGTGAGTCGTGCCGCAGCGGCCGGCCGGTTCGCCGGTGGACTCGACCCGGTCGCCACCGCCGAGCGCCTCATCGCAGTGGTCGATGGCGTGGCGCTCCAGGCGTTGTTCGACCCGGCGTCCTGGCCGCCCGACCGGCAGGTCGCCGTGCTCGATGCGGCCTTGGAACCGTTGCAGTCCTGACGGTTCGTCATTCGCTCGTCGGGCCGTCGAAGACCGGGTCCCGCTTGTCGCGGTGCGACAGCAGGCCCTCGCGGGCGTCGGGTCCGACGAAGCCGAGGAACTCGTAGGCGAGCGAGGCGTCGAAGGTGGGGAACGCGTCGCGGTACCAATGGTTCAAGGTGTGCTTGGTCCAGCGGATCGCGGACTGCGACATCGTCGTGAGCTTGACCGCAACCGCCAGCGCCTCGTCCTGGACGGCGTCGTCGTCGACGCAGCGCGAGACGAGCCCGATGCGCTCGGCCTCCTCGCCGGTGAGCGTCTCGCACGTCAGCAGGTAGTACTTGGCCTTGGCCATGCCGCACAGCAGCGGCCAGCAGATCGCGGCATGGTCGCCGGCGGCGACGCCGAGGCGCGTGTGGCCGTCGATGATCCGGGCCGTGCGGGCCGCAATCGAGACATCGGCCAGCAGCGCCACGACGAGGCCGGCGCCGACGGCCGGGCCGTGGATCGCCGACACGATGGGCTTCGCGCAGTCGATCACGTTGCGCACGAGATCGCGCGCTTCGCGCAGCGCTCGCACCCGGGCGGCGTGGTCGGTGGTGAGCGCATCGATGAGCTCGAAGCTGCCGCCGGCCGAGAACGCCTTGCCCGCCCCGCGGATCATCGCCACGCGCACCTCGGGATCGCGGTCGATGGCGAGCCAGACGTCCGCGAGCTGCTGGTGGGCAGCGGGTGACACGGCGTTGAGCCCGGGTGCGTCGAGGGTGAGCCGCAGCACGCCGGGCGCCGGGCGATCGAAGCCGAAGGCGCCGAAGCGCTCCTCGTAGGCGAAGGTTTCCTGGTCGCTCACGTCACCGATCATGGCCGGTAGCGCACTACGGTTCTGCAACCGGCACTCGGGGGAGGGCCGGGAAGGAGATCCCATGGAACAGGCTCTGGTCGAGTTCCTGCGCCGCCAGCATCCCGACGCCGACGAGGTGCTCGTCGAGGCCTTCGAGCCCATCCCGGGCGGGTTCTCGCGCGAGACGTACCGGTTCGACGCCGTGGTCAGCGGGCCGGCGGGGGTGGAGCGCCGTGGCTACATCCTGCGCAAGGATCCCCCTGCCGCCGCGGCGATCCTCCACACGAGCCGCAAGCTCGAACACGAGTTGCTCGAGTCGTTGCGGGCGCACACGTCGGTGCCGGTGAGCCGCAGCTACGGCTACGAGTTGGACCCGGCCGTGTTCGGCGAACCCGCGATGGTGATCGAGCGGATGCCCGGTAACGGCCGGACCTCCGACCTGTTCCACGAGGGACCCGACGCAGATCAGGTCGATGACGTGATCCGGCACCTGTGCGAGCTGCTCGCCGAGCTGCACCGGGCCGACGTGTCGGCGGTCGACCCGCACGGCGGCCTCGCCGATCCCCGCGGGGTCGGCATCGACGCGTCGTCGTGGGAGCGCTACATCGAGACCACGCTCGAGTACTACCTGAACGGCTACGACGGGATCGGCTACGACCCGGAGTTCTTCGTCTTCCTCGACGCGATGCAGACGCTGCGCCGCACGCCCCCTCGGCCGTTGCCGCTGACGATCGTCCACGGCGACTTCAACCCCGCCAACTTCCTCTACGCCAACCGCCGGGTGACGGCCCTCATCGACTGGGAGAACGCCCGGATCGGCGACCCCCGCGAGGACCTGGGCTGGATGCTGACGATGGACGCGCTCAGCAACACGAGCGTGCTCGCCCACCCGCGCAACGAGGGCGGCTTCCTCGCCTACTACAACAAGCTGACCGGCTTCGGGGTCACGCCCGAGGAACTGGCGTGGTTCAGCATGTTCGCCACGATCAATGTTGCCGTGCCGGTGGCGTCGGCCATCGGCCGTCGGGTGCGGCGGGAACACAACCAGTTCCTCCACCTCTACATGGTCGCCCCGAGCAGCGGGGCGTTGATCGGCTTCGCCCAGATGCTCGGCTACCCCGGAGTCGCGTGATGTACAACAGTCCCGACGTCGACCAGTACCTCGAGGGTCTGATCTTCGCCATCAACGACGAGATCCTCCCGGAGCTCACCACCGCCAAGGCCCAGACCACGGCGGTGATGATGCAGGCGGTGTTGCAGCAGCTGCGCCAGACGGTCCCCGTCTACCTCGGCTACCTCGTCGACGAGCACAACGCCATGCTCGGAGTGCTGCGCGCGGCCGCCGCGGCGCTCGGTGCGGCGGACGGTCCCGAGGCCGACCGGATCCGGGAGCGGGCCGCCGGGCTCGGCGCGGCTGCGCCGTTGCCCACCCCGCCGGCGTACGACGAGGTGATCGCTGCCCACCGGGCGCTCGGTCAGGCGCTCGTGGACAACGCCCGTGATCTCGACGTGCTGCAACGGGCCGGCGACACCCGCGCCGATGAGGCGCTCACCGTCCTGCGCGCCCACTGGGGGCCCCGCTACGCGCGCGACCTCGCCACCATCACCGTCGGGTCGGGCTTCCTCGGTCGGGGCTGAACGGCGCGATCCGTGAGCCGGCCGGCTCAGCGGCTCAGCGGCTCAGCCGAGGATGCGGCCGCCGTCGACGAGCAGGGTCGTACCGGTGATGTAGCTCGCCGCCGGTGAGGCCAGGAATGCGACCACGCGTGCGTGCTCGTCGGGGTCGCCGAAACGGCCGAGGGGGGTGCGCCGGCGGAACTCCTCGAAGTGCGGCCCCGAGACGGGGTCGTTCACGGCCTGCTGCAACGCTTCGGCGTCGACTGCGCCGGGGGCCATCCCCACGACCCGGATCCCGTGCGGGCCGAACTCTTTGGCCAACGTCGCCGTCATCGTGATCACCGCCGCCTTTGACGCGTCGTAGGCGACCATGCCGGGGTGCGAGGGGTGGTACGGGTTGATGGAGGCGATGGTGACGAGCACGCCCGGGTGGCGCGCCCCAACCCAGCGGGCAAGCGCCCAGCGGCAGCAGGTGAAGAGGCCCTCGACGTTGGTGGCGAACATGTCGTGGAACGCCTCGTCGGTCATCTTCAAGGTGTTGCGGCGGTAAAAGATCCCGGCGTTGCCGACCACCACGTCGACCGAGCCGAGCTCGTCGGCCGCGGCGTCGAGTCCGGCGATCACCTGGGCCGGGTCGCGTACGTCCATGGCCGAACCGATCACCCGAGCGCCGGTCTCGGCGGCGAGCTCGGCGGCGGTGGCG